>JBFIDI010000004.1:0-33659 GCA_041581405.1 Burkholderiaceae bacterium | reverse complement strand
GGGCATGGTGGCGTTCAGGAGGATTTTGCCGCGGCAACCTTTGCGACGCGCGATGGCTTCGTCGCCAGTATCGAGGCCGGATATACCTATGCGAATCAGCAGGAAGGCGGCGACTACGAGTGGCGTATTGCCGCAACTGGCGCCTATTTGCACGAATGCAACGGGGTCCTGCGAGTCCATCGCCGTGGTCACGAATTGCAACAGCGACAGGTGCCGACCCCACATTTTGCCTACGAGCGAATGGTGAATGCGGCTCTGGACGCATTCGAGAGCGGCGGCGAACCACCATCTTCCGTTGAGGACTGCGTTCGCGCAGTAGAACTACAAGACCGAATCTACGCCGTGGCGAAGACCGGAACCTGAGCTTGCGACGCCGGAAAGTGTCGCTGTGCAATATCCACGAAGGCTTTTACCAATTCGGCACGTGCGCCAGCGCGTAGCCAGGTGATACCGAGGTGTCGCGAGGGTACCGGCAAAGGCAAAGCCCACTTGCGCAGCGCCGGGTCAGGAGGCGCAATCGCGTCCCAATCCGGCAATATCGAAACACCCAGCCCTTGCGCCACGAGAAGAGCGATGTTTGTGATCCCATCGAGTTCGAACTGAGCTTGTGGCCGGATGCCGAAACGACGCAAATAGTCGTCTGCCAACTTTCCAGCGACCACGCTGCGATCGTAGCGAATGTACGGTTCGCGCGCGATGGTCGCCAATACATCGGTGACTGGCAAGTCGGAGTGCGCTAGCAGAATCAGGGATTCGTTGCGCAATCCGTGCCATGCGCAAGTCTTGGGCAGTTCAAACATGGGATGCACCATCACAGCAGCGTCCAGATCATCATCCAGAACGCGGCTATAAAGCGTTTGCACGTTGCCGGGGTCGATGCAAATCTCGATGTGCGGATAAAGCGCTGCCCAGTCTCCAAGGATCCTCGGCACGATGCCGACCAATGCGGAAGGATTGGCGCCCAAGCGAAGGGGGCCCGCTGGCAAATTAGTGTCTGTCGCGGCCGATCGCAGTTCACGCACTGCGTTCACGACCAACCTTGCGCGATCCAGGATGCGTCCCCCCGCAATGGTCGGCTTAACGGTACGACCCGAGCGGACGATGATGGGTGCGCCGACCGAGGCTTCGAGTGTCCTCAGTCGCTGCGCTAGCGTGGCGGGCGTCATGTCCAGCCTACGAGCAGCCTCGGCAATAGACCCCAACTCCGCAACCAACAAGAAGTTCTCTAAGTAACGCGTATCCACGACGGCCTTCAGCGATATACGTGCTCCGCGCGGGAGCCGATGACGGGCATCATATCGGAATCGATGTGCGAACTCGGGTCGCAAGTCGCTTCGGAAGACGTGAAATTCATCGTTAGAAACTAGGCAAGTGCCCTTTGCGCCACTCCAGTAGACCAACACAATGCATCTATTGCAACTTTAGGTGGAGGGACATTTGTGAAGCTGGCCAGTTACATGACGGAAGGGCGCGCAGGATACGGCGTCGTAACGGATGCAGGAGTAGTCGACCTGACTCGTCGCCTGGGTTCGAAGTACCCTGACCTCAAGGCACTGCTGAAGGCTCACGCGCTTGACGAAGCGCGGAATTGTGCATCCGATGCACCGGCGGACTACACATTTGCAGAACTCCATCTCTTGCCGGTCATCCCCAACCCGGACAAGATATTCTGCGTCGGACTCAACTATGAAGAACATCGCGTGGAATCCGGGCGCGAGAAGACGGAGAGCCCGACGCTGTTTATCCGTTTCGCCGCGTCGCAGATTGGCGCCGATCAGCCGCTACTTCGTCCCCGTGAGAGTGTGCAGTTCGACTATGAGGCAGAGATAGCCGTCATCATTGGCCGAGAGGGTCGTCGCATCGCGGCGGCCGATGCCTGGAGTCATGTGTCGGGATATAGCTGCTACAACGACGCATCAGTCCGTGATTGGCAACGCCACACGTCGCAATGGACGCCAGGCAAGAACTTCCCCGCCACGGGAAGCTTCGGACCGTGGATGGTGACCGCCGACGAGATTCCCGCAGGTACCGTCATGACGCTCACGGCGCATCTCAATGGGCGCGAAGTCCAGCGTGCGACGACAGAGCAAATGATATTCAAGATACCTGCCTTGATCCAGTACATCTCCACCTTTACGCGACTCGTGCCGGGAGATGTGATTGTCAGCGGCACTCCTGGCGGAGTCGGTTCTCGGCGGGACCCTCCCTTGTGGATGAAGCCAGGCGACACGGTAGAGATCGGCATTGACAAAGTCGGCGTTCTCAGAAATTCCATAGCCCAAGACTGACTCGGGCTTAGACCCGCGATCACCGAGATCATTGCGATCAGGTGACTTAACTTTTGACCAGGAGACATCAATCATGCGAATCTCTGAACGAATCACTTCCTGCATTTTTACACTGCTCTGCGCTGCCATCCTAGGCGTCGGTTCCACGGCGTTGCACGCGCAAGCCGCTTATCCATCCAAGCCTATCCGCCTGGTGGTCCCCTACCCACCGGGTGGCATGGGTGATACGGTCGCACGCATGCTGGAGGCAAAGTGGGGCGAAACACTCAAGCAGACCATCCTGGTCGACAACAAGGCCGGTGCTGGCAGCAATATTGGTATTGACCAGGTCGCAAGGGCCAATGCCGATGGATACACGGTCGGGCTTTTTGACACTGCGATGTTCGTCAATCCGACGTTGTACAAGCAGCTTCCCTACAACCCCCAGAAAGACATTCTGCCGATTTCGATAGCAGCGCAGGGTCCGATGGTTCTGGTGGTAAATCCATCGCTGCCGGTCAATAGCCTGCAGGAACTGGTCGCCTTGGCCAAGGCCAAACCCGGCAACCTGTCTTATGCCTCGGCTGGCGTTGGTTCGCCGATCCACCTCGCGGCGGAAATGTTCAAGAGCGCCTCAGGATTGGACATCGTGCATGTTCCCTACAAGGGTGCCGGTCCGGCCATTGTCGATGTGGTCGGCGGGCAGGTTCCCATGATGTTTGCACTTCCGGGAACGGCCAAATCCTACGTGGCTGCGGGCAAGCTCAAGGCGATCGCCATTACAGGCGCGACGCGATTCAAGGACCTGCCCGACGTTCCGACTTTCGCACAAGCCGGTGTGCAGGGTGTGGATGCAACGCTCTCGGTAGGATTCCTGGCGCCTGCCGGAACTCCTCCGGAGATTGTCAATCGCCTGAGCAGCACGCTGCAACAGGTGCTGGCACAACCAGACATAGCCCAACGGCTCGGCGGCCTGGCACTGGTGGTTGTCGCGTCGAGTCCGGAGCAAGCCGCAGCCACCGTGCGAGAGCAGTCCGCGATTTGGTCCAAAGTCGTCAAAGGGTTGGGAGTGACGGTCGATTGACTGGACACGTGCAGACCGCTTCGCCATATCCACTGCCCCTGCCGTTTCGACGTCCGAACGGCACATGTTGCCCATGCACGAACATCTTGGGGGGTTCGAAAGGTCGAGCTTGGCTTTCGAGAAGACCCGTGGCCATTCGACAGCAACTGGTCGGCATGAAGATCTTTCCGCGCAACCGCCAGGATGGTGTCAACGCCTGATAGACAAGTCCTGGACAGGCCTTGACCGCCAACCGCCGATCAACAGCGTACGCACCACTACATACGGGTATCGGAGAATCGGTTGTTCAACGACATGCCGCGCCAGTGGTCATGGGTGCCAAACGCGGCGTCTTATCAGGGCCAAGGTCAACCACGATGCGTATCGCTGCAAATCGGTTGAGTCAACGTGAAGGAACTCGGGATGAAGAACAGGCCGTACGCGGGCATCGACGACGGGCTCACGCATTATGGAGATATGGGCTTTGCCAAATACCTCCGTCGGTCGTTTGCGTCATCCATGGGCTACAGCCAACAGGCGCTAGAACGACCTGTCGTCGGCATTGCCGACAGCAGCAGTGGCTACAACAACTGCCATCGTCATTTTCCAGAGCTCATAGACGCGGTGGAGCGTGGCGTGCTGATGGCCGGTGGCCTTCCGCTGAGGTTCCCGACGATTTCCCTGGGCGAGGCATACCTCACGCCAACGAGCATGAAGTTCAGGAATCTGATGTCGATGGATGTCGAGGAAATGATTACCGCACAGCCCATGGACTGTGTGGTGCTGGTGGGAGGATGTGACAAGACCGTTCCAGCTCAGCTCATGGGCGCCTTGTCTGCCAACAAGCCGGCCATTCATTTGGTTGGTGGTCCAATGATGACCGGCCGATTCAAGGGTGAGCGCCTGGGAGCCTGCACAGATTGCCGGCGCTATTGGGCGAAATATCGAGCCGGCGAGGTCTCTGAATCCGTCATTGAGCGCGTGGAGAAGAATCTTGCAACCACGACGGGAACCTGCGCTGTCATGGGTACGGCCAGCACGATGGCCTGTGTAGTCGAGGCTCTTGGAATGATGCTTCCCGGCACCGCGGCGATCCCGGCGGTGCACGCCGATCGCCTGCGCGCGGCGGAAGAAACGGGGCAACGAGCTGTGCGACTTGCGCTCGCGAAGACCAGACCAAGTACGTTTGTTCATCGGCATGCGATTGAAAACGCGTTGCGCGTGTTGCTCGCCATCAGTGGCTCGACCAACGCCATCATCCACTTGACGGCGATTGCCGGACGTGTTGGCGTAAGAATGGACCGGGAATGGCTCAACCGCCTGAGCGATACCACGCCGGTGTTGCTTGACTTGAAGCCGACAGGCGACCACTACATGGAAGACTTCAACGCTGCCGGAGGACTCCCGGCGGTGCTTCGCGAACTGAAAGGTCTGCTTCACCTGGACTGTGCAACAGTCGGCGGCCTGACAATCGGCGAGGTGATTGAACGCGCTGATGAATGGCAAGACCGAAACGTAGTGCGCTCCTGCTCGGATCCCATCAGCGAGGCCGGAGGATTGATTGCACTGAGTGGCTCTCTGGCGCCGAATGGGGCATTGTTGAAGCGTGCCGCGGCCGACAGTCGATTGTTCGAACTCGAGGGTAAAGCGGTCGTATTCGAGTCGCTTGAAGATCTCGCCGAACGCATCGACAGTCCCGAACTGTGTGTCAGCGCTGCCGATATCCTGGTCCTGAAGAATGCGGGCCCCAAGGCTGCGGGCATGCCGGAAGCTGGCTATATTCCAATTCCGGCAAAGCTCGCTCGCCAGGGAGTGAAGGACATGGTGCGAATATCTGACGCCCGGATGAGCGGAACGGCTTACGGGACAGTGATCCTGCATGTCTCTCCCGAAGCAGCACAAGACGGTCCCTTGGCGCTGGTCCGCGACGGCGACCGCATCAAGCTTTCGGTTGCCAGACGAACCCTGGATCTGTTGGTTCCAGCGGATGAACTCGATCGCCGGCGGCGAGAACGTGCGCCTGCGACCTCGCCATTGCTTCGAGGCTACTCTGCTCTCTACCACCGCCATGTCCTTCAAGCGGAACATGGATGCGACTTCGACTTCTTGCGAGCGCAGCCGTAACCGTGTATCGCACTCCTATCGCCACTGCGGAGAGGGAGGCTGCCGTTGCTGGACGCCGACCGCCAAGCTCAGCCCTGAATCCCCGCAAAAGGCCGTATTGCGCGCGCCGCGCTTGATCCCGGCCTGTGCTGTGGCCCGCATGTAACGATTCCAATGCAAGAAAATGCCGGCAGGACTCAGGCGCACAACGCCCAATGGCGCGCCAGTGGGTTGTCGGAGGGGGAAAGCGGCACGTGGCGCTGAAGATGTCAGGGGTCGCCGTTCAGAGCTCGCTGCGACGGGCACGGGTGGAGCGACTAAAGCCGGACCGAGACCTCTCCGATTCCGTCGAAACTCGCATGTATCTGGTTCCCTTGGTCCGCCGCAAGCGGACGGCCGGCCCAGTTTCCTGTCGTAACGACAGTCCCTTCCCGGACGATGCGTCCGTCCCGTGTCGCATGACGAAGCCATGCGGGCAGACCCCAGGCAGGGTTTCCATATGGGTGCGAACCTCGTAGTCTGGCCATTTCCGTTCGCCCTTCATGCAATGCACACGCTTGCGTGGCCCAGTCGTGGCGCGCACGATACGGCACCCAGGTGCCGAGCACCAGTGCTCCATGCGACTGCGCGTCCGCAAGACGCAGCAGGCCAGGCGCATTGCCACTTCGCAGCCAGCGAGAGTCGACTATCTCGATTGCCGCACACATTGCATCGATCAATTGCTCTGCGTCCTCCGCCGACAGATCGGCTGCCGTCCGCGCGTCAACGCATTTGCCCATGCGCAGAGCAATTTCCGGTTCGACACTTCGAGAATGAAAAGGCCAATGCCGTGCGTCGGCACCACTTTCCCACACGCCATTCGATGGCAGGGCCGCATGTACAGGGTCGATGGACCGAGAAGCCGAACCGGACTTCCAGTAGACGGGGAGTGTCGGGTCGAAAAGCCCCAACGCGATCGCCACTTCATCCTGTATTTCGTAGGCCTGGTCGGCAGATGTGAGTTGCACATCCACCGAGTCCCACTCGACCTGCTTGCCGGTCCTGCGGGACTTGACAAGCAGGTCAACGACACGGTCCATTGCGTCAAGCTCCATCTTGAGAATACTCGTCTCGTGCCGTTTGGAACTGCAACTGGTATATGCCCTTGTTCATGTTGATCGCCCCCGTTTCGACCATGAGTGAGTCAGGCAAGTGGGTCTCGCAGACACTTCGCAACGCACCCAGTTCGCCACCGCTCTCTATCGCGATGACCCAACCCGGCGTCAACGCCGGTGCAGGACGGGCACGCTTCTCTTCCGTTTGCACCGAACTCGCTGCAAGATCACCTATGCAAAGGTGCGCGCCCACGACCGGTGAATGACTGGCCAGCATTTCGAGCCGCTCCCGGACGGTCGCAAGATGCAATTCCTCGCTTCCCGGGCTCAGGTCGTAGCGCCATGTCATCAAATGGCCCCCGGTACCTTTGCCTAGCGACAGCGCCACACGGCACAGACTTCGAACGTTTCCGTTCAGTCGGGCCACGAGCTTTCGCGTCATGGGCGACGGATTCTCGAGACGCAGGAGGTAATCTGATCCCGTCAGTACGTCCAGTGATTCGGCCTCGTATAGCGTGCAGAACTCAGGACTTCCTTCAAGTGCGCTATAACGCCTGCCGCGCAGGAACCCGGGAATACGGACGCGCTCCTCCATGTGTTCCAGGTTATGCCACTCGAAATAATCCGATCGAGCGTCAGGCGACACGTTGTGCCAGATGGCGATGGCTGCATTGCCGCGAAGAGTCATTGATGGTTGCCTTTCTTGCTCGCTGGTGATGAGAGGTCTGGAAAATGGCCTGACAGCATCGGGGGTCGACACCAGACACGCCCGAATCTCGGCTGCGGATGGCTACGCGACCGAGGCGAACACTGTCCTTGCTTCACCAGGTCTAGGGATGAGTTCCATGCGCAATATCGGTACGGCATCTTCGATGCCGTGGATCAATCGATGTTGGGCTAGGCACGCCCATGCCGCTGCATGCCCTTGGCGCCTGGCCAGTGCCCGGTTCTGCGGACTCGGTCCGACTCCCATGGGGGGAAGCACTCTGCTCTGGTTTCAGATACCCCATAGCCGAGTGGTCGACCCCAGTCGTGAGAGTTGGCGGAGTTGCAGGTTGGTTGCACTTCCTATGGAACAGGCGCATCTCCGATCGAGGCGTGCTGGCCGCACTGTTGCAGGGGAGTCAGCGGGTTGGTGTTGATTGTTCGAAGTGCGTGTCGCATGTGAGGATCATGGCGCAAACCGGGGTCCCGAAGAACGCCTATTTCGCATCTTCAGATGATGACGAAGCCGCTGTTATCCTCCTTGATCGATACCTGCAGTCTGCCGAAACGGTCGCTTGCGTCCCCGTCAGAACATGAACCATCGATTCACGCAGAAGCCGGGGACAGGAGGCGGTGCGACAAGAACCATGGGGGGTCCCAACCTTGGGGCCGCGATGCACGGCTCCATCTCCTCATAGGCCGGAGGCGACTCAAGGCCCGGGCCCTTGGACGCTGGTTGGCGCCACGGCAACATGCGACGAAGTCATCGCCGAAACAGGCGAACGTCGTCAAGGCATGGCACTGGAAGGCCGACGAGGAATCTGCGGCACCCGCGTTCACGCCGGGGGATTGCCGCCCCCCGCCACCGGCGGGTGGACCTCCGCGATGACCTGCATCAATGCGTCGATGTCGACCGGCTTGACGAAGTGGCGATCGAAGCCCGCGGACCGGGACTTGTTCAGATCCTCCTGCTGGCCCCATCCGCTCAGTGCGATCAGATACATGCCGTGTCCGTTCGGCTGCTGCCGGATCTGCCGCGCGGCATCGTGACCGCTGAGCAGCGGCAGGCCGATGTCCATCAGCACGACGTGCGGCAGGAAGCTGCCCGCCGCCTGCACCGCGGCCAGTCCGTCGTGCACCGTCAGGATCTCGTACCCCATCATCGACACGATCTGCGCCAGGGTATCGGCGTTGTCGATGTTGTCGTCCACGATGAGCACACGCGTCTGGTGCCTGCCCGCGGCCCGTTGCGCCGATGCCGGCGTGCCGCCCGCGGCACTGCCGGGGGAGCCCGCAGTGGCCAGCGGCAGGCGAACGGTAAAACGGCAGCCCTGGCCGGTTCCGTCGCTGTGTGCCGTCACGACGCCATCATGCATCTCCACCAGCCGTTTCACGAGTGCCAGTCCGATGCCGAGTCCCCCCTGCGAGCGCGCAAGCGTACGGTCGATCTGCGTGAACATGTCGAATACCTGGGGCAACAACTCCGCCGGAATGCCGACGCCGGAATCCCGCACCGCAATGACGGCGTATCGGTCCTGCTCCCGTGCGTCCACATCGATCCGCCCGCCATCGGGCGTGTATTTGGCGGCATTGTTCAGCAAGTTGGCGACGATCTGGCACAAGCGGGTCACGTCCGCGTCGACCATCAGGGTTCCCATCGACGGCAGCCGGACCCGCAGCTGGTGTTTTCCGGCCTCGATCAGCGGACGACTGGTTTCGACGGCCGTCTGTATCACCCCCACGACGTCGGTGCGCTGCAGGCGAAGTTCCACCTTCCCCTGGCTGATACGGCTCACATCGAGCAGGTCATCGACCAGATGCACCATGTGCGAGAGTTGCCGATCGATGATGTCGCGCGCCTTTTCGTTGACATCGGGCTTGTCCGTCAGTCGCATGATCTGCAGTGCGTTGCGGATCGGTGCCAGCGGATTGCGCAGCTCGTGCGCCAGCGTCGCCAGGAACTCGTCCTTCATCCGGTCGGCGACATTGAGCGCGCGCTCGGCCTCCTTGCGGTCGGTGATGTCGGAAACGATGCCCGCCAGGCGCCGGTCGTCCGGGCACGCGCCACTCCACAGGCTGCCATGCAGCGCGATCCAGTGCACGGTCTGGTCTGGCCATACCACGCGCGTTTCCAGCCGAAGATCCTCGCCGGTCCGCCGGCACCGCTCGACCTGGCTTGCCACCTCGGACCGGTCTTCCGCATGCACGTGCGCCAGAAGGTCGTCGAGACTCCAGCGCGATACCGGATGCGCATAACCGAAACACCGGTCGTGCAACAACGAATGCATGATCTGCCCGGATCGGAAATCGAGTTCCCAATCACCGATGCGCGCCGAGTCGAGAATGAACTTCAAGCGCACCTGGCTGGCGCCCAGCGCGGCGTAGGCGGTCTCCTGTTCGGTCACGTCGACCGTGATGGACAACACGGACTCCACCGTCCCGTGTTCGTCGAACTCCGGCACGCCCCGGGCCTCGAGGATGCGCGGCCCCATGCCGGGGCTGAGGTAGTCGAACTTGACCTTGTGCGTCGTGCCGTGGTGCAGCACATGGTCCACGATGGCCGTCCACTGCGTCGTCAACGCAGCAGGCATGCGCAGTTCGGCGACCGTGTGCCCCAGATAGTCCTGCGCCGACCGGCCGGTGAAGTTCTCGACACTCGGGCTGACATAGACGAAACGGCCTTGCCGGTCCGAACGCGCGACGATATCGGGCAGGTTCTCCAGCAAGGTCGCGAACTGCCGCTCCCGGCGTGCCAGGTTGACGGTCGCAACGGCCAGCGCCTTTTCCGCGCGCACCCGTTCCGTGATATCGCGCAAGACATACAAGGTTCCGCTGACTTCGCCTTGCGCGTTGCGCAGCATGGAAACAGCAGCATCCATGTGCACCTCGTCGCCGTCCGCGCCACGGTGCACCATCTGCCCCGTGAACGTGGTCTGTTGCTGCAGCAATCGCCGCCCTGCCTCGGGCACGTCTTCGTCGCCCCAGTGGGCGGAAAACACGTCGGACTTGAGCCTGCCCAGAGCCTCGGATGCCGGAACGCCATATTGACGCTCCGCCGCCGGATTCATGAAGATCAGGTGCTGCTGCAGGTCGAACGCCAGCACCGCATCGTGCATCTGCGCCAACACGTCCTGGCGCAGTCGGTTGGAGGCGGTTTGCGCCCGATCCAGCGTGTAGATGTCGTTGCCGACGACCAGCGCATCGACATCGCCCCTGCGTATCGCAGCCAGCGTGTCTTCCGCCTCTTCCAGCCTCAGGCGCAAGGCCTCGTTGTCGAGACGCAGTTGCTCCAGTTCGTCCGCAGCGGATGTCACGACCAGTGTGGAAATGTCCTGTTCATGCCGAGTCCGGCTGATCCGCGACGAAACAGCCGAGTCCCTGCAACAGGCGCCGTGTGTTGGACATGTCGCCGATGAACCGGCGCGTGGGCATGGGCCACAGGCGAATCAGCGTTGGCGCGGCAACGACCTGATCCTCCGATGCCTGCGGCACGTTGTCGGCGATGGTCAGGATCTCCAGTTCGTATCGACCCGGGAGGTACTGCTCGCAGAACCGGCGGGTATTGACGATCGCGTTGGAGGAGTTGGGCGTGGCGGACAACACGTACAGACGCAGCCGGCAGATGTCTGGGGGCTGCGCAGTCATGTCGCCATGCCGAACACGGCTACGCCACCGGGCGCAGGTTCAACCCCACCAGGAGACGCTCTTCGTTCGACAGATCACCGATGATCCGCCGCAACGGCTCCGGAAACTTGCGCACCAGCGTCGGCACCGCCAGGATCTGATCGCCGGCGGCCAGCCTGGGGTTCTCGATCAGGTCGATGACCTCGATCTCGTACCGGCCGGCGAGGTGTTCCTCGCAGACCTTGCGCAAGTTGGCCAGGGCCGCCATCGACTTGTCGGTGGTGCCGGCCACATACAGGCACAGATGCCATTCGGGCTTTTTCCTGCCCCGGCCACGTGCGGCAGAAGGTGGCGCCGGTGCGCGCTCCGCGCCTGTCATCGCTTGCTGCTCCGTCTTGGCGCGACAGGCGTCGAGCGCCGGGCTGCCGCGGCCGGCCGTGCCGGCGGCACCGGCATCGTGGCTCCGTCGTCGCTGCGTTCCATGGCCAGTTGCAACTCACCGTCACACTCGATCGCCTCGGCGTTGAGCGCGCTGATCCGGGTCTGCAGCGCCTGACGTCGATGCGCCAGTTCGCGCAGCCGACGCTGGTGTTCCCGCTCGCGCGTCCCGGTCGCAGTCTGCGCCTGTGCCTCCAGCGCGATACGCGCCGTGCCCGTGATCACGCGATCGCCTGCCAGGCAGACCTCGACCAGTTCGACGCCGTGGTCGCTGAACAGGAATTCGCGAATCTGGTTGGAGTGGTGCATGCCACGCGACTTCAGCACCTGCAGCATTCGGGTCCGTTCGCCGTTGCACGCCACATTGGTCAGCATCAACCAGGTATCCATCAGCGACGAGACGCCGACCTCGAACTGCGCGAACCCCGCCTGGATGTCGCTGGTCAGACTGGTGAACAAGGCCGTCACGCCACGCTGCTTGAGAAAGTCGATCAGGCGCATCAACGTCATCTTCAATGCGTTTTCCTGCTCGTGCATCGACAGGTTGCTGATCGGATCGATGGCGACCACGGCCGGATCGAATTCCCGCACGGAATCGTACATGCCGACCAGATGTTGTTCCAGGCCCTGCAAGGTCGGCCTCGACGCATGGATGCGCAACAGGCCCTTGCGCAACCAGCGACCCAGGTCGATGCCGATGGACAACATGTTGCGCAGCAACTGGTCCTCGGACTCCTCGTACGAGAACAGAAAGGCACGCTCGCCTCGCCCGCAGGCCGCATCGACGAAACTCGCCGCCACGCTGCTCTTGCCGGTACCCGGCGACCCCGACACGAGCACGCTGCTGCCACGATAGACGCCCTTGCCGCCCAGCATCGCGTCGAGTCCGGCAATACCGGTGCGCACACGCTCCCGGGAGGCCTTGTGATCCAGGCGCAGCGACGTGATGGGCAGCACCGACAGGCCGCCGGTTCCGATCAGGAACGGATATTCGTTGGTGCCGTGGGCAGAACCGCGGTACTTGATGACGCGCAGACGGCGGGTCGACACCTGGTCGACGATGCGGTGATCGAGCACGATGACGCAATCGGCGACATATTCCTCCAGGCCATAACGGGTCAACGCGTTTTCCCCCCGCTCGGCCGTGATCACCGCGGTCACGCCCCTGTCCTTGAGCCAGCGGAACAACCGGCGCAATTCGGAGCGCACGATGGCCTGATCCGGCAGGCCCGTGAAAAGCGCCTCGATGGTGTCCAGCACCACCCGCTTGGCGCCGACCTGGTCGATGGCATAACCCAGCCGGATGAACAGGCCTTCCAGATCGTAGGACCCGGTTTCCTCGATCTCGCTGCGCTCGACCCGCACGAAATCGATGGCGACCTTTTTCTGCCGCTGCAGCTTGCCCAGGTCGAATCCGAGTGATCGCATGTTGGCGATCAGTTCGGACTCGTTCTCCTCGAACATCATGAAAACGCCCGATTCGCCGTATTCGGTCGCGCCGCGGACGATGAACTCCGCGCCCAGCAAGGTCTTGCCGCACCCGGCGGCACCACACACCAGGGTCGGCCGGCCGCGGGGAAGTCCCCCCTCGGTCAGTTCATCCAGCCCGGCGATTCCCGTGGGCGCTTTCGGCAGTCCCACCCGCGCGGGACGCTCGACAGCTGGTTTTTTTCGCGTGGCCATCTACACCACTTCCATGGGCAGGCGCGCCGAACGCGCGCAGCGGATACCGGCACCCGGAGAACATGCTGCACCGTCCTCCGGCGCAGCAATCGTGAAGCTTGGTGAGTAGGGTGGCATATGCATGGCCTGGCTGATGTGCCCGAGTGTATCGACTGCCGCGCCCGGACGGCACCCTGACGGGCGCGTACGTGCGCCTGTTGGCCCCAGCCGCAACCACCACGGGTGTTTGTCCTACAACGCGGCGGCGCGTTGTGCACCACCGGTATGGGCCGATCGGCGCCGGCGCGCAAGGCTGCGCGGCCGGCGGACCCGGGTCGCGAAGCCCGACCGGCACAGGCCTTCAAGCGATCGCGTCGCCGCCGGCCGGCGTGCCGGCTCGCGGATCGGCAGGTCCCGCGCCCACCGTCGTGTTCCGGGACAAGCCGGCCAGCAACCGGACCACCACCCCGATATCGACCGGCTTGACCAGATGGTGGTCGAAACCCGCGTCCTGGCTGCGCCGGCGGTCGTGCTCCTGTCCCCACCCGGTCAATGCCACGATGCATGTGCGTGGTTCCGTCTGTTGCAAGGCCCGCAGACGGCGTGCCACGGCATACCCGTCCATATCCGGCATGCCGATGTCGAGCAGCACGGCGTCCGGCGCCCGGACGGTGAACAACTCGATGGCCTGCAACCCGCTGTATGCGACACGCGCACTCGCGCCGCGCATGCGCAATACCTCGGCCAGCGTGTCCACCGCATCCCGGTTGTCGTCGACCACCAGCACGTCGAGCCGGCACAGGTCCGCCGGCGGCATCCAGCCCTGCCCGGCGATATCGACATCACCCGCGGGGTGCAGCGGCAACTGCAGGATGAACTCGCTCCCCCGCCCAGGTCCGTCGCTGCGCGCCTCGAGCACGCCGCCATGCATCTGCGCCAACCGCCTGGCGAGCGCCAGGCCAATACCCAGGCCGTCCTGCTGGGGCAGGTGCATGCGGTCGCCCCGGCTGAACATGTCGAATATCTGGGCCAGGGACTCGGCGGTCATTCCGCTGCCGTTGTCGACCACCGAAAACCGCACCCACGCGTCCTGGCGGCGCGCCCGCAAGCTGATGGTGCCGCCCGGCGGCGTATATTTCGCCGCGTTGTTCAGCAGATTGCCGAGCACCTGGATCAAGCGGACAGGGTCGCCCCGGATCGCCAGCGGCTGGCGGGGCAGTTCCACGCGCAAGCGGTGCCGCGCCTGCTGCATCAGATGGTCGCTGGCTTCGACCGCGGCACGCATGATGCCCGCAACGTCGACCCGTTCCATGCGCAACTCGAAGGCACCGCGGTTGATGCGCGAGATCTCCATCAGGTCGTCGACCAGCCGTACCAGATGGTCCACCTGGCGCGTCATCAGCGCCAGCAGGTGTCTCATGCGATCTTCGGAAACGTCGGGTTTCGCCAGCAACGTCAACGCATTGCGCAAGGGCGCCAGCGGGTTGCGCAATTCGTGCGACAGCGTGGCCAGGAACACGTCCTTGCGCTGATCGGCTTGCCGCAACGACTCCACCAGCCGGGCGTTCTCGGCCGCCGCCACACGCGCAGCCTCCTCGGAACGCCGGCGCCAGGTGACGTCGGTACAGGCGCCCACCAGGAACCGGCGTTGCTCGGTGGAGTCGCGCACCACCTTGGCGCGATCGAAAATCCAGCGTTCACCGTCCGCGTCGCCGGTCGCGACGCGAAACTCGAGCTCGAAATCCACGGCGTCCCGAATCGCGCCCGCCATGGCGGACGCGACCAGCGGCACGTCCTGGGGATGGACTGCCGCCAGGAACTGCTCCACCGTCCTGACGTCCGCGTGTTCGTGCACCGCGAACAACTTGCGCATGGTGGCGTCGAACTCGACGAACTGCTGGGTGCGCAGGTCGAAACGGAACGTGCCCGTGGCGGAAGCCGCCAACGTGATCTCCAGAGTCTGCCTGGCGCTGCGTGCCGCTTCTTCACTGCGCCGCAATGACGCGGAGGCCAGCTTGCGCTGGGTGATGTCGATGAACGTGGTGACCGCTCCCCGCAAGCGGCCATCGATGACAACCGGGTAGGTCCAGTATTCGACCGGAAAGCTGCTGCCATCGCGACGAAAGAACCATTCGTCGTCGGCGTGTCCCGGCACGCCGGTGGTGGCAGCCCGATGGATCGGGCAGTCGTGGGCCGGATACGGGCTGCCATCGGCACGGGAGTGGTGGATCACGGCATGCAACTCGCGTCCGACGACCTCCTCCATGCAGGAGAAACCCAGCATGCGCAGGAAACCGGCGTTGCACAGGGTCGCCTTGCCGTCCGTGTCGATGCCATAAAAACCCTCGGCCGATGCGTCGATCACCTGGCGCAGGTAGGCTTCGCTGTCCCGCAAGGCGGCCTCGGCAAGTTTCTGTTCGGTCACATCGAGCACGATGCCGGACAGCCTGGACGCCTGGCCATCGGGCCCGAACTCTGCCCGGCCACGGGCGATCAGGTACCGTATGCTCCCGTCCGAGCGGCATACGCGGTACGTGGCCTCCAGCGGTTCGCCGCTGCGAACGGCTTCGGCGAGGCGATCCTGTGCCTCGGAGAGATCGTCGGGGTGGATGGCGCGCAGGTAACGCGCCAGCGGTCCGCCCGCGACGTCGGACTCGGACACGTCGAACAGGCGCATCAGGTTGCCGTCGGCGACGACGCGATCCTGCGCAATGTCCCAGGTCCAGCTTCCCAGTTCCGCAGCCGCCAGCGTCGCGTCCAGCCGTGCCCGGGCGTCGCGCAATGCCGCCTCGGTCTCATGGCGTTCGGTGATGTCGCGCACCAGTCCCGACAGGCGCACCGGCCGGCCCTCGTCATCGCGCTGCGAGACACTGGCGCCGACCCAGATCCAGCGCGACATGCCGTCCGCGCGTACGATGCGACATTCGAATTCGTGCTCCCGCTGGCCCGCGACGGCCATGCGCCATATGCCATTGACGCGATCACGATCGTCGGGGTCGACATGGTGCAGGAACACGTCGTGGCTCCACTGCACGGGTGTCGTCGGGTAACCGAAGATCCGCGCCAGTTGGGGCGACACCTCGCCCCGCGCCGGATCGCGCAGGTCGACGTCCCAATGTCCGGTTCCCGTCGCGGTCAGCGTGGCCCGCAATCGTTGTTCGTTCTGATGCAAGGCCTCGTCCGACCGGCGTCGTTCGGTGACGTCGATCGTCACTCCGATGAGTTGCTGCACCTGACGGCGTGCGTCGAACACCGGCCGTCCGCGCATGGCGATCCGGCGCACCACTCCGTGCGGTGCGTCCACACGGCACTCGGTGTCGAACGGAACCAGGTCGCGCAGGGACACGCGCATCAACGCGACCAGCCGCTCGCGGTCATGCGGACCCAGATGCGTCTGCCATCCCCGCGCCGCATCCGGCCCGGGCTCCGGCGTTCCAGGCAGGCCCAGATGGCCCATGCAGGTCGCGTCGCCGGTGAACGGCCCATCGATGCCGTCGAGTTCCCATGCGCCCAGGTTGGCAGCCTCGAGCGTGATGCGCAGCTTTTCTTCATGCAGGGCCAGGGCTCGGTTGGCTTCGCGCCGGATGTCGACGGATCGCAGCAAGGACGCGACCCGCACCAGCAATTCGCGCGAACTGAAGGGTTTCACCAGGTAGTCGTCGGCCCCCTGCTCCAGCCCCTTGTGTCTCTCGTCCTCTCCGGCACGTGCCGACAGCAGGATGGTCGGCACCATGCGCAGGCTGGCATCGTTGCGCAGGGCATGCACCAGCCCGATGCCGTCCAGGCCCGGCATCATCACGTCCGACAGGATCAGGTCGGGACGGCGCCGGCGTGCGGCCTCGAGCGCCTGCAGGCCGTCGGACACGCACAGCACCTCGTAGCTGTCGGACAGCAGCCGACCCACGTAGTCGCGCATGTCGGCGTTGTCGTCTGCCAGCAGCACGTATGGCAGATCCCGTGCGACCGGCGGATGCCGCAGTCCGACGCCGCCCGGCGAGGGTACCCAGCCCCAGGCCTCGTCGACGTACAGATCCCCGCAACCCGATGGCGGGTCCACCGCCAGCTGTTCGTCCACCTGGTCAGCCGGCAGGTGGGCATGCCCCTTGGGAATCGACACCCGGAATTCGGAACCACGACCCGTCAGGCTGTCGACGTCGATCGTGCCGCCATGGAGTTTCACCAGTTCCTGGACCAGGGCCAAACCGATGCCGCTGCCTTCGTGGCTGCGCCCCTGCGCACCCTCGACCCGGTGAAACCGCTCGAACACCCGGGTCAGCGCGTGCGCCGGAATCCCGACTCCGGTATCGCGCACCGACAACACGAAGTGATCACCCTGGCTGCCCAGGCGGACCGCGATCTCTCCTTCGAAGGTGAACTTGAAGGCGTTCGACAGCAAGTTGAAAAGTATCTTCTCCCACATGCCGTGGTCGACATAGGCCATCTCCGACAGTGGCGGGCAGTCCACGCGCAGGGCGACTCCCGCGCGCTCGCATGCCGCGCGAAAATGGCCCGCCAGATCCGCCGTCATCCGTGCCAGGTCCGTCGGCACGTAGTGCGCACTGCTGCGACCGGCCTCGATGCGGGCAAAGTCCAGCAAGACGTTGACGAGTTTGAGCAAACGCCTGCCGTTGCGTCGCACACCGGCAAGTTGCGCCAGATGCCCGGGCGAGAGGTCGCCCGCCGGATTCGACAACAGTTCCTCCAGCGGGCCGAGCATCAGGGTCAGCGGCGTCCTGAACTCGTGGCTGACGTTGCTGAAGAACACCGTCTTGGCACGGTCGATCTCGGCCAGTGCCTCGGCACGGCGGCGCTCAACCAGATAGGCCTGGGCCTCGGCGATCAGGTTGCCGAACAGTGTGGCCGCAGAGCGGAAATAGTCCAGATAAGCATCGTCCAGCCGCAGATGCGGGCTCAAGCCGACCAGCATGAAGGCGCTGGCGTGGCTCTGGCCAGGCGCCATGATCATCGCGCGCACGGCATGTGTCACCGGCAACGTGCCGGCCCAACCGTTCGGAGGTGCGATGGCGCGTGGCAGAAGCACGACCTCGACCGGGGGCTGCGTCCGTGTTTCGGTGGTGGCGACCGGCGCCCCGACGAACCACGGGGCGGGGCCTGTGTCGTCGAAACGCGGCGGAATCGACAAGCCGTCCGGGTCGATGCCGAAACACTCCACCCGTTCCATGCCACCGTCGGCCTGGTGTTCGTACAGGGCCGCAAACGGTGCGTCGGTCTGGTTGCCGCGCAGGGCAGCCGCGGCCGCATGGCACAGCTGCGTGATGCTGTCGCGCGCCGGCTCCTGTGCCAGGGCTCGCAACGCTGCCAGCCTGCGTTCGCGCAACACGCGTTCGGTGGTTTCGATGACGGTGACAAAAACGCCGCCGACGGTGTCGCCCTGGTCGAGAATGGCGCTGTACGAGAAGGTGAAGTAGCACTCTTCCGGAAATCCGTTGCGATCGAGCGGCAGGATCTGGTCCGTGAACGTGCTGGCGCGTGACGTCTGCAGCACCGACCGGAACATGGGACCGATGAAGTCCCAGATCTCCGCAAACGTTTCCTGGGTGGTGCGGCCCAGCGCATCCGGATGTTTGCTCGATCCCAGGATCGGCCGGTAGGCATCGTTGTAGAACTGGATGAATGCGGGACCCCAGGCGATGTACATGGGGTAGCCGGAGTTGAGCAGGATGCCCAACGCCGTATGCAGGCTGCGCGGCCAGTGCTCGGGGCATCCGAGCGGGCTGGCGGCCCAATCGAATGCGCGGATACGCTCGCCCATCTCGCCACCGCCCGATGGCAGGGCGGCACGCGGCTTCACGGCCGCCTGCGGCTCGTCCGGTTTCGATTGCTCCATGGTGTCAGACACTCCCATCGACCCAGCGGCAAGGCCTCACCACATCTTGCGGGCCGGCGCTGCACGGCTCCGGCACGCTCCAGCGCCACTGTATACGCGATTGCGTCCGCTGCGCGCATTTGCGTCGCCCGGACCTGCGGGCCCGCTCACCGATGGAGACAGTAGATCCGACCGACGAAGGTGGCCCCCCCGCCAGACAACCCCGGACAACGCCCGGCAGCCGTACAGGAAGCCGCCTCGTGAGAACCGCCGGAGCTTGACCGGAACGGCGCAGATCACGGGTTCATCGGGCGGGTGTCGGGCGCATCGCACACCGACGGTTCGGTCGCCGGGCAAGCTCCCGACCCGGGACGCGTGCGCTACTGGCCGGATGCGCGCCGGGTCCGCGCCTGCCCGGGGCCCGCGGGTGGTGTTGCAGCCCCACCGGGTGCGCGCCCGGTCCCGTCCGCAACCGTGTGTTCGGCTTCGGCATCCACGATGTAGCCGCCATGCTCGTCGCCGTGGCCGCGTGGCAGGGGCTGGGCCTGTTGCCGGCCACGCTCCGCAGGCGTGCCGGCGTGGCGGCCGCGTTCATGCTGATTTCGTGCCATGGTGCGCTCCATCCCTCATCCGAATGCGGACTGGCGCCGGCGCGATGCGCCCGGCTTCCAATTGCCCTCGTAGTCTTCCCAATCGGAGCCATTGAAGCGCGGCCGGCGGCTCAGGCCGTTCTTGCCGCCGCCGCGCCTGTCGTCGGCGCCGTCGCGGAAGCGATCATGGCGCGTCTGCTGCTTGTCATAACTGGATTTCCCGTTGCGTGGCATGGTGTCGTCTCCTGGTTGACGCAGTTGGTGCTGGGGGTGGATGGACCTCTCGCGGCTCTGATCGTGATGAAGCCGCATCATGTGCCGGCTTGCTTCAAGCCTTCCCGGAAGCCTGGCCGTTGCGATGGGCCAGGTTGTCGATGCGATTGCGGGCATCCGCGCAGGCATATTGCAAGGCGCGCGATTGAGAACTCTCGGCGGTGTCGTTGAGTTCGTACGGGGAGCTGTCATCGATCCGGTAGGACCAGTGCCATCGATCCGCGACCTTGGTGATGGCCACTTCGACATGGTGTCCCTGATAGTCGAACGACTGCTGCGGTGCTTGCATGGATGGCTCCTCTGGCAATGTGACGGGTGAATGACGACCAGCTTATGGCCCCACGTTGTGCACAGCAGTCGCTCAATGCCGCATCACACTGTAGGACGACGCCGCAAGCCGAATCGCGCGGGCCTGCCGGCGGTATCAATGACCGCAGCCTCGGTTCAAGGACGATCGGCGTGGCAGCTCAGTTAGCCGCCACCAGCGCGAGCAGCGCATCGATGTCAGCTGGTTTGACGACATGATGATCGAATCCCGCAGCGCTGGTGCGACGCTGGCTCTCCGCATCACCATATCCGGTGAGCGCGATCAAGCGCGTGTGGCGCAGCAAGGGCTGCGTGCGCAGGTGGCGAGCCACCTCGTATCCGTCCATGCCCGGCAAGCCGATGTCCAGGATCACGACATCGGGCGCGAAGCCTGTCGCCAGCGTGATCGCGGCCCGGCCCTCGCGCGCCACTTCGACGACGTGGCCTTCCATTTCGAGAATCATCTGCAAGGTCTCGGCCGACGCGGCCAGGTCGTCGACGATCAACACCTTCTTGTGCGGCGGGTTCGGGGCAGTTGCGGGCGGCGTGGCGCCGCGGGAGATGGGGTTCGTCATGGAGCGGGAGCAGGCACGGTCGGTTCGAGCAGGACACCGGAGCAGCCGGTACCATTGACGGCCTCGGCATCGGATGTTCGAGTCATATTAGTCCTTCGAAAGCAGGTTTTCAATGACGGATTCCCAAGCCGCTTCCAATGCACAGGCATGGCGGGCGGATGCGGCCCGGTACAACATGTTGTGGCGGCTGGTGCCGTCGGTGAACCACAAGTTGGCCGGTGCCATGCAGCCCATCACCATGCTTGCAGGCATGGTGGCGCGTCACCTTCAACGCCCCCAGACCGATGTACAGGCATTGACACAACAGGTGGCCAATCTGCAACAGGCCTGCAAGGCGGCGGTCGCGACACGTACCGACATACTGGCCTGGTTTCAGCCGTCGGAACAGAAACGGGTTTCGCTCGGAACCGAAGTGGCGCAATGCGCCAGTCTGCTGACAGGCGAGTTCGCCATCCGCGGTTGCTCCATCGAAAACCTGGCCCCCGACGACCTTCCTCTTGCAAGGCAAGCCTGCGTGCGCAACCTGCTGACAGCCGCCTTGTTCGGCATTCTCGACAATGCGGGAGGCCCGGTGGCCGTGCAACTGGGCGCAACGGCGCACGGTGGCGACGATACAAGCATCGACGTATCGTGGACCCGGCTGGCCCCTGCCGACCTGCCGCAACCCGGCGACACCGGCCACACGATCGGCTGGGACGATGTACAGGCGATCGCCGACCAGTTGGGGATCGCGATGCGGCGCACGCAGACTCAACTCTCCATCCGGTTCAACCACGCTTGAGGCCGGCCACGGCCGGCGTTTGCCGGACCCGGTCCATATGCGGTGGACATCGTCGGCGAACGCGCGGGCGCGATGCGGCTGGCGCGGGACACGGCATCATGCCGCGGACGGCGCTGACCCGGTCGGGCCGCATGCCCGTGCGGCCGCCAGGACCACGGCGGGTTGGCACAACAGGCACTCGGCCGGAACAGCGCCGTCGGCCCAGGGCTGGGGACGTACGAACCAGCAGGCGATCTGCCAGTCGTCGAGCGTCGTACTCAGCGCGCGGACGATGTCGGCCACGACCCGGTGGGGGCGACCGGTGTCGCGATCGAACTGAAAGCAGGGAAACCAGGTCTGCTGCTGCCAGTCGAAACTGATGATCTGGCGCGTGACGATCCAGCGGGCAAGCTGCTCGGTGTTCGGACGATCGTGGTCGTTGCGCAACAGGCCGACCACCTCGTGGGTACGGGCCAGTCCGCCCGTGCTCCGGTACGCCGCCAGCAGCGCGACGAATTCCGTATCCCGACCGCAAGCCCCCGGCCGGCCCGTCAATGCATCGACCTGCGCCCCATCGACAGCCCGTCGCAAGCCATGTCCCGAGCCCGGCAGGTCCGGCGTGGGCAACGGGTCGTCGCCTGCAAGCGAAGGTGCCATCACCATGCGCCACACCGATTGTCCGTCGGCAACGGAATGCATCAACGCGCCCATACATCCCCCTGTGTAGAAAACCCGATCGTCCGCGCCCCGGCACCTTGCCGAAATAGGCGCCCTTCGCCGCTGCGTGTGGGGAAATTCCTACATGCTGCGACCGATGCCTGCGCCGGTCGTTGTCGCGCTCGAACGTGCTTGCGGCAACGCCCGGGTTCCCCACTGCGGGCGGTCGTCGCGCCGCGCGCAACACCGGCGCAGACCGGAAGGCTTCGCATGCCGGTCACAGTCCTCCGGTCAGCATCAGCACGACGATCACGATGACGACCAGGCCCAGTCCACCCGTTGGGCCGTAACCCCAGCTGCGGCTGTGGGGCCATGTCGGCAACACGCCGATGAGCAGCAAGATCAGCACGATCAACAAGATGGTTCCCATGACGATTCTCCAGGCGTTGTTGGTGCAACCACGTTAAACGAGCGCCGCATCTCGCGCCGTCAGCCTGGAACGCCGCAGGGTGTCGGACGCCATGCCGTCACCGACGGCGTGCCAGCGGGGCGCTACCGGCACACCCAGCCGCGAAAACCATGATGCAGGCCTGTTGTCCTACACCCGCGCGTGTGCCCGCGTTGTATCTTCGGACATGCGGTTGCATGCGCAAGCCGTTGCGCCTCCTGCGGCTGCGGATGGCGGCCACGAAGACGCAGGATGTGCCACCGCCGTTTGATCGGGAGATTGCCATGGCCCAACGAGATTTCGATGCCTGCATGGATGCCGGCGACGCCTGCTCGATCGTGTGCATCCCTTGCGCCGCCGCCTGCCTGCAGGAAACGAATGCCAGGAGCATTGCCATGGCCACGCAAACATGAAACGCCTGTCGTCCGCACCATCCGGGAATTCACGCATTGCGCGAGCGCGGTAGCCATGGCGGATCCGCGCCCTTCCCCTGCGTCCTTGCCGTTTCTGGTCGGCGGTGGCGAGATGGCCGACCGGATTGCCGCCCACGACTGGCCATCCGCGGGTCTGCCGGCCTTGCACGAGTGGCCGGCCCACATGCAGTTCGCCACGGCGCTGCTGCTGCGCTGCAGCCTGCCCATGACCGTGCTGTGGGGCGAACACGGCGTCATGGTCTACAACGACGCCTACGCAGCGTTCGCCGGCCCCAAACATCCCGGGCTGCTGGGTCGTCGTCTGCGCGAAGCCTGGCCCGAGGTCTGCGATTTCAACGACCATGTGATGTCCGAGGTCCTTGCCGGCAGAAGCCTGAGTTACCGGGACCAGGAACTGGTCCTGCATCGCAACGGCCACGCCGAGCGTGTCTGGCTCGATCTGAACTGCTCGCCGCTGCTCGACGCCGCCGGGGCAACCGTCGGTGTGATGACCATCGTCGTCGAAAACACGGACAAGGTCCGTGCGGAACAACGACTGGGCAATGAACGCGAACGCCTGGCCCGGTTGTTCGAACAGTCGCCCGGCTTCATGGCCATGCTGGACGGGCCGTCGCACACGATCAGCCTGGCCAATCCGAAGTACCTCCAACTGACAGGCAACCGGGATGTCGTGGGCAAGACCGTCGCGCAGGCGCTGCCCGAGGCCGTGGAGCAAGGTTACCTGGCGCTGCTGGACAAGGTCTACACCACGGGCGAGGCTGTCGTCGCGTACGGCTCGCGATATTCTGTTCCGACCCGGGCCGGCCAGCCGGATCGCGTCCGGTACCTCGATTTCGTCTACCAGCCCATACGTTCGGCATCGGGTGACGTGACCGGAATCTTCGTCGAGGGCATCGATGTCACGGAGAAGACCCTGGCCGAGATGCGGCGCGAAACACTGATCCGGCTGACCGAGCTGTTTCGCGGGCTCGACAGCCCCACCCATATCGCCTACCAGGCGGCCAAGGCCTTGGGCGAGGCGCTGGAGGTCAGTCGCGTCGGCTACGGAACCATCGACGCCGTCCACGATACGCTGCATGTCGAGCAGGACTGGACGGCGTTCGGCATCGAATCGCTGCGCGGGGTGACGCCGCTGCGCGAGTATGGCTCGTTCATCGACAGCCTCAAGCGCGACGAATTCATCAACATCCCCGACGTGCGGCTCGATCCGCGTACCGCGTCGGCGGCCGGTGCATTGGAGGCCAAGAGCGCGCGCTCGTTCGTCAACCTGCCGGTCGTCGAACGCGGCCAGCTGGTGGCCGTCATGTTCGTCAACGACGCCATCGTGCGGCACTGGAGCGAGGAGACGCTCGCATTCATCCGCGAAATCGGCGTACGGACCCGCAACGCGATGGCGCGCGTCCACGTGGAGCAGGAACTGCGCGCGAGCGAGGCGCGCCTGCGCGAGGCCAACGAGACGCTGGAGGCAAAGGTCGCCGCGCGTACGCATGAACTGGTCGAGATCGAGGAGCGTTTTCGGCAGGCACAGAAGATGGAGGCGATTGGCCAGCTGACGGGCGGCATCGCACACGATTTCAACAACCTGCTGGCAACCATGAGCAACAGCCTGCAAGTGCTCAACCGCCGGCTCAAGAAGGGATTGCTCGACGACGTCGATCGGTACATGAACATGGCCGAGGAGTCGATCCGCAGAGCCGCATCGCTGACCCAGCGCCTGCTGGCGTTTTCGCGACGTCAGACCCTGGACCCCCGCCCCACCGACGTCAACCGGCTGATCAATGGCCTGGAAGAACTGATCCGAAGGACGGTCGGCCCTGCGGTACGCCTGGAGGTGATGGAAGACGACGCGTTGTGGACCACGAAGGTGGATCCGCCGCAACTCGAGAGCGCCTTGCTGAACCTGTGCATCAACGCGCGCGATGCCATGTTGCCCGATGGCGGCCGTCTGGCGATCGAGACGGCGAACATGACGCTGGAGGGTGAGGCCGCCGAGAAGCACGAGTTGTCACCGGGGCACTACGTCGTACTCAGCGTCACCGATTCTGGCCGAGGCATGACACCTGACATCATCGCCCGGGCATTCGACCCATTTTTCACCACCAAGCCGACCGGCGCCGGCACGGGACTGGGGCTTTCGATGGTGTACGGCTTCGTGCGCCAGTCCGGCGGTCAGGTCGGTGTCGAGTCCGAGCCCGATGTGGGGACGACGATGACCCTGTACCTGCCGCGTTTTGCCGGCGAACTGGTGCCAGGAGGCGATTCGAAGCCTGGTGACCTCGAGCCCAGCCCGACGGGCGAATGCATCCTGGTGGTGGAGGACGAGGCACCTCTGCGCGCATTGTTCGCCGAACAGCTCGAAGAACTCGGTTACGAGGTCGTCGCCGTCGGCAACGGTGCGGCGGCGCTCGACGTTCTGCGATCGGAGCGGCGCATCGACCTGCTGTTGACCGACGTCGGTTTGCCGGGCGGCCTGAACGGGCGACAGGTCGCCGATGCGGGCCGAACGACCCGACCCGATCTGAAGGTCCTGTTCGTCACCGGATACGCACAGACCGCCGCAACCGGGGACGGCTTGCTCGGGCGCGGCATGCGGGTTCTGACCAAGCCCTTCGACATGGACGTGCTGGCGTCCAGGGTACGCAAGATGCTCGAGACCTGAGATCCGGCGGCACCGCCGAGGCTGACCCGCGCCAGCGCTGGGGCCACGGCATGGCGGAACGCCCGGGGCCGCCGGCATCAGCCCGAGCACGGATATGCGTTCGACCAGCAATTTGCGACCTTCAAACGTCAATCTGGCATTCTTATGGCAGTTCACCAGTTTGTTTCCTCTGGGAGTGCCGAAGCCTGGTAACTCCAGTCTCCCAGACACTTCCGAGTGAACAACCCGTTGAAACATCACCGCTAGTCCTTCAGCGTCAGGTGCCGGCCTGGACTCCATTCCGGCCAGGCCCGTCCGGCCATCGTGGCGACGGTTGCACACACCAGCAGCGTCGGAACCAGGCGCCAGAAACCTGGCCGACTGCAATGCGCTGCCGGAACACTTGTGGGTCGAGTACTACATCCGGTATCTACTGGCCATGAAAAACATGGCCACGCCATGCGTGCCGCCCAGCAGACAATCGCCCGACATTGCGTAGTGGGACAGACCACCCGTGCGATCGACTTCACGCGCAGCAGGCCGACGCCCAGGTTCCGGTCGCCGACGGAGCCCACGCCGAATGGCCCGGCAGTGTCATTCGCCGTGGGGCCCCCGATGCGCTTGGATGGGCCGCTGGACGACGCCCGATGCCGGTCCCGGCCGGCGTTTCGTCACGCCGCGCAGTTGCACGACGCGAGAGCACGACGCGCGGGCACGACGGATGCGTTTCGGTTCCCGTCCGCGGCGAGTGCGACACACGACGAATGGTCCGGCAAGACATCGTGAGCCGAGCCCGGCCGGTCCTCGACAAAAAAAATGGCTCCGTTTGCACGGAGCCATCGTGTGGGAACCGGAAGCCGGATCAGGCCGACTTGCGGCGCCGCGATACGGCCAGGCCTGCGAGTGCAAGGCCGACGATGGCCAGCGTTCCGGGTTCCGGGACCGTGCCATGCGCGGCTGACACGAAATCGATACGCTCACCGCCATTGAGCACGTTCGTCTCGACCCAATCCACGTACACCAGGGCGTTGCGCTGGTAGGAGCCCAGGTTGAAATTCAAGCGCACGAGGTCATAACCCGCTGTCGAATCGAACAGAAAACCCCATGTCGCATCGGCGGCCCAGTCGGCCAGGGTCATCTCCGGCCCGGCACCACCGGGGGCGCCGCCACCAGCGTTGCCGTAGAGCCGGAACAAGCCGCTGGACGCGCCAATGGTGTCCGTCAGCCATACGTCCGGCATCGCGGGTCCGCCGGGGGGATTCACCAGCGGGTTGACATGGGAGAAGATGTAATAACAGTCGGCCGTGCCAAGAGTGCCGCAATTGGACAACCCATTGGACACCGCCAGCCCCAAGCCCAGGGTCCGCATGGTCGGATTCGGATCTGTGTAGGCCCGATACGTGACACCGAAGTTGCCGGACAACATGTCGGACGCAGCCGCAATGCCGTTGGCATCCAAGTAGCCGATGTCGGACTTGCCATTGTTGCCAGTCGTGCCATCGAGCCGGACGGCACCCAGTCCACCAGCCGATCCGGTCGGGCTGGCGCCCGGCGTACCACCGGCTGCATCCTGCACCACGACACCTTCACCCAGGAACTTGATCTGGGCATCGATCTGCGCCGGCGTGGCAGCGCCGCCCGCCGCAGGGCGTGTGTCACCCGATTCCCAGCCACCCACGCCCAGGCCATTGACGAAAACCGGTGCGGCTTGCACGGCACACGAAAAGGCGACGCCCGCGATGGCGGCCGCTGATCGCACACGATTCATTCTTGTCATTCAATCTCTCCTGTCAGGTTGCTCTTGTCTAGAGGAAACGGCGTCACGACAGCCGCAACGCCCGCTCGCCGCCAAGGACGCAAGATGCGCGCCAAATTTGATCAAGAGTCATCTTCTTCAACGGTACCAGGGTGTTACGGAACTTTGCACGGTTTTCTCGCGGAGACTGTCAAGAGCCACTGTAAAGATACTTGACATGAATCGTTCCTGCTGGCGCGGGCCAAGCGCGGTACCTCGGACCTGACCCCACTTTCCCTCGAAGGGGCATCAGAAGTCATCCTCGGCCAACCGTCGACGACGATGCGCACAGCGACCACACGCGTGACCGCGCATTCACCGTCGGAGCGGCGCATCGATCGCAGCCATCGCCGCCGGACTGGTTGCCGTTCGCCGATGGCGATACTTGCCACCGGCATCTTGGATCAAAATCAACACAGGGAACGCACCCGATCAGCCGGCGGACACGGGAGGCCCGAACGCCATCGATGGTTTTCCTGCCTGCCCACGGCGGCATCGGTCCTGTCTGCGTGCCGCCCCCCAGCGGCCATCGTCGCAGCGGCCGCCAACCGGACCCGCAAGCCACGGCCTGACTCCCCGGTTCGCAACGACATTGCCGGATTCAGCCGCATCCGGCCCCGGCAGGTAGCGCGCCCCCCGCCCCGGCTCACGGTGCACAGACCGATCTGCTTCGAACCGCTACACGAGGCCGCGGTGGCCCAGTACCGCACGATCCTCGCATGCGCCACGATCGCGGAATGGGTACCGGCATGTGTACCCCGTCCCCGTCAACCTTGGCCCTCGCGGCACCGGCCATCCGCCGTTGGCGGGCTGGCAATATCGGCATCGAAGGCGCATGGCAATTTGCATCGGGCAAGGCCGTGCGCCACGTGCTGATCACGGCACCGGTGCACGGCAACGCGGTCTGTGGCGCACGGGCGCTGATGGGCTTGCCGAAAGCGGAATTGCGCCCCGCGTGCGTCGCGCTGCGGGTCGATGCCGGATCAGGCCGACTTGCGGCGCCGCGCCACGGCCAGGCCTGCGAGTGCCAGGCCCAGCAATGCCAGGGAACCCGGCTCGGGAACCGTCCCGCGTTCGACCTCGAAATTGGACATCGTGCTCACACCATCGATCGTCCAGCTGATGTTGTCGACCGCGCCGACGAACGGGCCCCAGCCACTGCCGACGCCGGCACTGAAGCCGAGAATGATCGCGTTGGGCGAATGGGCTTGCCATTCGGCGAGCGTCGCATCGTATGCGTAGGGTGTCGCATTGATATTGGCCTCGCTGCCGATGCCAAGTCCGAAGTTCCACAGGTAGGTGGTTCCGGTCACGACGTCGGTGACCCAGTTGTCGGTGGGCACGGCACCGCCGCCGTTATAGGCCCGCTCGAACACCAGTCCGCCACGATCGTTGGTCGTCGCCAGGTTGCCGTCGCGGTCGAGCAGGATGCGCAACGACGGATGCTGGCCGGCGGCATTGGTGCTTGCGCTGTCGCGGTACCAGTCGAAACTCATGCCGGTGAAGTCGGAGAAGGCACCCAGCGATCCAGTCGCGAAATAGTTCCCCCCCACCGAGACGCCGCTGGCCAGGTATTCGATATCCGCCTTGTACGAGGCCCCGCCCGGGCCAGCCGTTCCGGAGAACGAGACCGAGCCATTGCCGGAGCGCGGGTTGGCGTCGCTGATGCCCACGGTACCGCCGTTGCGCACGTTGTTGTAGTACCAGTCCGTTCCGGTGACCGCCTGCCCCTGGTTCGATCCGGAGGCATTGCTGTAGGAATCCCCCGGCGCCGGGTTGTTCGCGTAAACAAGGGTCGCGTGCGCGCTTGTTGCCGCCCCCGCCGCGAGCCCCGTGACAAGGGCCAAAGACAAGATCTTGTTGCTCATTCGTTGTTCTCCACATGGATGGCGTGCTGCCGAGACCTTGTCATAGGGCCGCACGCCGACAAGCCCCGCGCAGAGAGAAGCAATTAATGCACCAAAACGGGTCTTTTTCGATCCAATTCGCCAAAAGGCAATCGAATCAAGCCGTTAGAGCCGGTCGTATCCGATCAAATGACGCGCGTCATCGGGAACCTGTCAGGTAATTCGACATGCAGACGTGCAAACGGCCGTGGCGAACAGGCCACCGGGCCGTTGTGGCCGTCAGGCGCCGCCGCGCAGCAATACCGCCGGCTCGAGCCGCATCTGAGCCAGCAGGTACCGCGCGCCCAGCCCCAGGCTCACGGTGCTGACGCCGATCGCGGTCACGGCGCCGGTCCAGTACAGGCCGGCCAGCTCCAGGTCGAGCCGCCAAAGCAGCAACCCGGCGGCCAGCGCACTGCCGGCCAGCGTGGCGAAGCCTGCCGTCACCAACGCCAGCAGCGCGTATTCCCACAGCAGCACCTGGCGCAGCACCGACGGGCGTGCGCCCAGCGCGTGCATCACGGTGGACTCGTAGACCTGGCGCGCCCGGCTGGCGGCCACGACACCGGCCAGCACCAGCAGGCTGGCGGCCAGGCAGACCAGCGCCACCAGGGCCAGGCCGCCACTGGCACGTGCCATCAGCGCACGCGTCTCGCGCAGCAGCGACTCGGTCCGGACGCTGACGATATTGGGGGCCTGCGCGGCCAGCCGGTCCTGTGCCTGCAGGGCATCGTCCGGCGCCAGGTAGGCGGCGCCGACATGGCGCGTGATGAAGGGCTCGAGCGCGCCGTCGCTGAAGATGGCCTCCAGCCACAGCCGGGCCTGGATGCGGCGCTGGCTGTAGATGGCCACCAGTTGCGCGTCGACCGGCGTGCCCAGGATGTCGAACTGCAGCCGGTCGCCGACGCGCAGGCCGAGTTGTCCGGCCTCGCGGTCTTCCATCGCCACCAGCGGCGGGCCCTGGTAGTCGGCCGGCCACCACGCGCCCTCGGCCAGCACCACGTCGTCGATGTTGCCCGTGCGGTTGCTGAACTTCTGCTCGTCGCGCGCCTCGCGCACCCGTTCGCCGTCCGCACTGTCGCGCAGCATCTCGCCATTGACGGCAACGATGCGGCCCAGCACCAGCGGCGCCGTCTGCAGGCGCTGCAGGCTGGGCGACGCCGCCATCGTGGTGCGCAACACATCGAGCTGGTCGGATTGCACGTCGTACAGCACCAGCGCCGGCGCGTTCGCGGGCACGGTCTCGTTGACGGCGCGCAGCAAGGCCACCACCACCAGCGTACAGGCCACCAGCAAGGCCAGCGCCGTCCCCAGCGACAGCAACGCGGCGCGCAGGGGCGACTCGGCCCGTTGCAGACCCGCCAGCGCCAGTCGCATCGCCGGCGCCACGCGCGTATCGCGCCGCGCCAGCAGGCGCCGCGCCAGTTGCCGCAGGCCGCGCGCCAGGGCCTCGAGCAGCAGCAGCAGCAGCGACGTCGCGGCCACGAAGGCGACACCGAACAGGGCATCGGGCAGGCTGGCCACGAGCAGCAGCAGCACCAGTGCGGCGACCGCCCCGGTCAGCCACCACGCTGTGCGCGGCGTGCGCAACACCGCACCATCGATCCCGCGAAACAACGTGGCCGGTGAGACCGACAACGCGCGCCCCAGCGCCGGCAGCGCGAACACCAGCGCCGTCAGCACGCCGAATGCCAGGGCCACGAGCGACGGCAACCACAACGAGGCCAGCAAGGGCGCCATCGGCAGGTCCTGCGCGGCGGCGAACGAGCCGGCGACCGCCAGCAGGTTGCCCAGCGCCACACCCGCCAGGCTGGACAACACGGCCAGCATCAGGATCTGCAGCAGCACCAGCGCGGCCAGGCGCGCATCGCGCAGGCCCAGCGCGCGCAAGGTGGCCAGCGTGCCGAGCTTGCCCTGCAGGTAGGCCTGCACGCTGTTGTAGACACCCAGGCCACCGATGAACAGCGCCGAAAAACCGATCAGCAGCAGGCCCGAACCGATCTGGCCCAGCACCTCGGCCATGCGCGCGCTGCGTTCCTCGAAGGTGCGCACCTCGGCCTGCAGCAGCGGGAACGCGGCGACGAAGGCATCGCGCCAGGCGGCGGGCGGCATGTCGGTGCGCACCCGGTATCGGTATTCGACCCGGCTCAGCGGCTGCACCAGGCCGGTCGCCGCCAGCGCCTCGTCGGAGACCAGCACCGGCGCCCCGCTCCAGTTGGCGCGCAGGCTGCGGTCGGGCTGGCGCACCACGCGCGCGCGCAGCTCCAGGCTCAGGTTGCCGATCTGCAGCCGGTCGCCGAGTTGCAGCCCCAGCCGCGTCGCCAGGGCGCCGTCGACCGCGGCCCCCCAGACGCCGGCGCGCGCGGCCAGCGCATCGTCCAGTGCGCCGGCCGGCTCCAGTTCGACGCTGCCCACCAGCGGATAGGCCGCGTCCGCACTTTGCAGCTCGACCAGCTGCGCGCGGCCGCCGGGCGCGACCATCATGGTGCGCAACTCGACCAGGCGCGACAACTGGCCGCGTTCGCCCATCCACCCCAGCACCTCCGGCTCCAGGGGTCGGTCGTGTTCGACCTCGACGTCGCCGCCGAACAATACGCGGGCGTCCGCGCGCAAGGCATCCGAGACCTGGCGGTACAGGCCACCGCCGGCCGCGACCAGTGCCACACCCAGCACCAGGCAGGCGCAGAAGATCCACAGATGGCGGCCACTGGCGCGCAGGTCGCGCCAGGCCAGGTCAAGCAGGAAGCGCATCGGCAGTCACGGCCGCGGCCGGCGATTCATGCAGCACGCCGTCATGCAGGCGCAACACGCGGTCGCAGCGCGCGGCGAACGCCATGTCGTGCGTCACCAGCACCAGCGTCGTGCCCGACTCCCGGTTGAGCGCGAACAACAGATCCCGTATCGACTCGGCCGTGTGGTCGTCCAGGTTGCCGGTGGGTTCATCGGCCAGCAGCAGGCGCGGCCGGTGCACCAGCGCGCGGGCGATCGCCACGCGTTGCTGCTCCCCGCCCGAGAGCTGGCTCGGATAGTGGTGCATGCGCGCGCCGAGCCCGACCCGGCGCAGCTGCTCCTCGGCGCGGGTGTGCGCGTCGGGCTGGTCCGCCAGTTGCAGCGGCAAGGCCACGTTGTCGATGGCGCTCAGGCTCGGCAGCAGGTGAAAGGACTGGAACACGATGCCGACGGCCGAACGCCGCAGATCGGCCAGGCCGTTGGCGTCGAGCGTGGACAGGTCGGTGCCGGCCACACGGATGGTTCCCGACACCGGCTTGTCGAGCCCGCACAGCAACAGCAGCAGCGAGGTCTTGCCGGAACCCGAAGGCCCGGCGATCGCGACGCTCTGGCCGGACTCGATCCGCAGGTCGACGTCGCGCAGGACCTCGACGCGGGATGCGGCCAGCGCATACGACATGGACAAGCCCTGGATCTGCACCAGGGGTTCGGATCGGATCGGGTCTGCCATGCCGCCAGTATCGCGGGCAATCGCTTTCCCGCGTGGGCGTGGGGTGTTGGAGCCCGGCACCTGCGGCCGGGCCTCAACCGGCCGGGTCGACTTCGGCCGCCTGCGTCACCACCAGCACCTCGGAATGCAGCGTCCGATGCACCGGGCACTTGTCGGCGATCGCCAGCAGGCGTTGGCGCTGCTCCGCGTCCAGGGCGCCGGTGATGGTGACGACACGCTCGATGCGGTCGACCTTGCCTTCGCGCGTCTCGCATTCCGCGCAGTCCTTCGCATGGACCTTGCTGTGCGTCAGGTCCACCGTGACCTTGTCCAAGGGCCATTGCTTGTGTCGCGCATACATGCGCAAGGTCATCGCGGTGCAGGCGCCCAATGCGGCGGTGAGCAGGTCGTATGGGCCGGGGCCGAGATCGTCGCCGCCCACGCTGGCGGGCTCGTCGCTGACCCAGCGGTGCTGTCCCGCACGAATGTCGACGGTGAACGCGCCGGTGCCGCGTTCGACCACCTGCACCGCGCCATCGGGCAGCGCGGCGTCGATCCGGTCGGCGCCGGCCGCGGGCGCCGCGCGTTCGGCAACCGATTCGGCCGTCAGGTAACGGCCGGCCCAGGCCGCGATCACGTCGGCGGCGAACTGCGCGTCATCCGGCCGGCTCAGCAGATGGTCGGCACCATCGAGGGCGACGAAGGACTTGGGATGTAATGCGGCCTGGAAGATCTCGCCGGCGTTGTCGATGTCCACCGCCTCGTCGCGTGGCGCATGCAACACCATCAGGGGCCGGCGCAAGCGGCGGATGCGTTCGCCCTGCTTCTGGCTGGTCAGGTCGTCGATGAAGGACCGGCGCACCGTGAACGGCCGCCCGGCCAGTTGCACCGTGGCCGAGCCTTCGGCCTGGATCTGCTCCACCCCCTGGCCCAGCTGCCTGACCACGTGGGCCGGATCGAACGGCGCACCGATGGTCGCGACGGCCTTGTTGTCGGCGATGCGCCCGGCCGCGGCGAGCACCGCAGCGCCCCCCAGCGAATGGCCGATCAGCAAGGCCGGCGCGCCGTGGTGTTC
>JBFIDI010000003.1:0-35209 GCA_041581405.1 Burkholderiaceae bacterium | reverse complement strand
TGCCGATCAGTGGCCTGTGCCAGGCGGCGAGATGGTCACCGGCGGATCCCCGCGTTACCAGATCTACCGCACCCAGGATGGCAAATACCTTGCCGCTGCGCCGCTGGAGGACAAGTTCTGGGCGAACTTCCTGCAGGCGATCGGCGCGAGCGCGACGCTCGAGCAGGACGCGGGTGATGCGACAGCCGCACGCGCGGCCGTGCAGCGGATCATCGGTTCCAGGCCTGCCGCGCACTGGACGCAGTGCCTGGCCGGCCTTGACGTCTGTTGCACGATCGTGCCAACGTTGCAGGAGGCCTTGGCCAACCCGCATTTCTCTGCGCGCGGGTTGTTCAGGCACGGCCTCTCGGGTGACGGCAATCGCCGCATCAGTGCCTTGCCGATGCCGCTGGCTGCGCAGTTTCGCGCCCCGGCGGGTGATGCGGGATATCCGCCTCTGGGCGAAGCCAACGGCGAAATGGGTTTCGTCGGCAGCTGAAGCCGGCGCGCGCCAATGGCGCTTTCGCAGTTGCAAACAAAGGACGCATGATGGATCTGGAATTCAACGCCGAAGAGTCGGCGTTTCGTGACGAGGTGCGGGCATTTCTGTCGGAGGAACTCCCGACGGAGCTGCGGCACAAGGTGCTTGCCCATCAACGACTGCACAAGGACGACTTTGTGCGCTGGCACAGGATCGTCGATTCACGCGGTTGGGCTGCCGCCAACTGGCCGCTGGAATACGGGGGCACAGGCTGGGGTCCGGTCAAGCGCCATATCTGGGAGGAGGAGTGTTCGGCTGCCGGTGCACCCATCATCCAGCCCTTCGGTGTGCATATGGTCGGGCCGGTGATCATTGCCTTCGGCAACGAAGCGCAGAAGAAGCGCTTTCTGCCGCCCATCCTGCGCTGCGACGAATGGTGGTGCCAGGGTTATTCGGAGCCCGGCGCAGGCTCCGACCTGGCATCACTCAAGACCCGTGCCACACGCGATGGCGACCACTACATCGTCAATGGCCAGAAGACCTGGACGACACTGGCCCAATACGCAGACTGGATGTTCTGTCTGGTGCGCACCGATCCGTCGGCGCGCCAGCAGGCCGGCATCTCCTTCCTGCTGATCGACATGCGATCGCCAGGCATCACGCTGCGGCCGATCCGGCTGCTGGACGAAGACCACGAAGTCAACGAAGTGTTTCTGGACAACGTGCGTGTGCCGGTGGAAAACCTCGTGGGCGAAGAGAACAAGGGCTGGACATACGCGAAGTTCCTGCTGGGCCACGAGCGCACCAACATTGCGGCCGTGGGCCGCTCCAAACGTGAGTTGGCATTTCTGAAGGCATTTGCCGCGCGCCGCCCGGCCGGCACGGGTTCGTTGCTGGACGACCCCTTGTTCGCGCAAAAGGTTGCGCGTGTCGAAATCGAACTGATGGCGCTGGAGATGACGGTGATGCGTGTGCTGGCGCAGGAGGTTGCGTCCGGTGCGCCCGGCCCGGAGGCATCCCTGCTGAAAATCAAGGGTACCGATATCCAGCAGCGACTCACGGAACTGATGGTGCAAGCCGCCGGGCCGATGGCGCAGGCTTTCGACCCCGACTACCTCGACGGCCGGACCGAACACAGCCTGTCCGGCGACGACGACGCGGCACCGCTGGCGCCCTACTATTTCAACTACCGAAAGACGGCCATCTACGGTGGCTCCAACGAGATCCAGCACAACATCATCGCGCGGATGATCCTGGGGCTGTGAACAAGCCCGCGAGTGCACCCATCCCGTAGCTGCAAGAACGGACGCCTGACCATGAACCTCGACTTTTCTCCTGAACAACAACAATTGGCCGACGCGGTCAAACGCTGGGCCGACAAGGCCTATGACTTCGAGCACCGCCGCGCCGTGATGGCTGGCGAGCGTGGCTGCGACGACGCCGACTGGCAGGCTCTGACCGATCTCGGGCTCACGGCCTTGTCCTTGCCGGAACAGGCCGGTGGATTTGACGGGACACCGGTGGACTTGCTGGTGGTCATGCAGGCACTGGGTCATTGCCTCTTGCTCGAACCGCTGGCCGCGACGCTGGTGGCCAGCGAAGGACTGCGCCTGGCCGGCGGCCACGAGCCGGTGTTGCAAGGCGTTGCTGCGGGACGCTGCCGCCTGGCAAACGCATTTGCCGAGCGCCAGTCCCGGCACGATCTGGCGGACGTGACCACCACGGCTGAGCAGGAGGCCGGCGAGGGCAAGGGCTGGCGCGTCCGCGGTGAGAAGGCGCTGGTGCTGCATGGCAACCAGGCAAACTACCTGCTGGTATCGGCCCGCACGTCCGGCGGGCCGCGTGACGCCGCGGGCTTGACGCTGTTTCTCGTCGACGCGCAGTCCGCCGGAATATCACGCAAGACACTGCGTACGGTCGACGGCCTGCGTGCCGACATGCTGCGCCTGGACCTGCTGGTCACTGACGCCATGCGCGTGGGTCCTGTCGGTGGTGGCCACACATTGCTCGAATCGATGGCCGACCTGGCCGCGCTGCTCGGATGTGCCGAAGGCATCGGCGTGATGGAAGCACTGAATGCGGCCACGCTGGAGTACCTGCGCACCCGCCAGCAATTCGGTGCGCCGCTGGCCCGTCAGCAGGTGCTGCAGCACCGCATGGTGCAGATGTTCATCCATCTGGAGCAGGCGCGCTCCTTGACGCTGTTAGCAGCCATGCGTGCAACGGGTGCGGACCAGGCGCAGCGCCGGCACGCCGTGTCGGCGGCCAAGGTGCAGGTTGGCGAGGCCCTGCAATATGTCGGCGAGCAGGCCGTGCATTTGCACGGCGGTATCGGCATGACCGATGAGTTGCCGCTGTCACACCTGTTCAAGCGTGCCACCATGCTGGCCATGCGTTGGGGCGACAGCGCGCATCACCTGGCCCGCTTCGCAGCGCTGCACCAGGCCTGATGCGGCCCGATGCCACGTTGCGCGAAGAGGCTGGGATCGCAGTCAGTTGAAGCTGACGTACTCCTTGCCCAGAATCTCGCGCGCGATGATGATGCGCTGGATCTGGCTGGTGCCTTCGCCGATCTGGTACATCTTGGCGTCCCGGTAATAACGCTCGACCGGGAAGTCGCGCAGGTAGCCGTAACCGCCCAGTATCTCGATCGCCTTGTCGCACACGCGCAAGCTGGCCTCCGCGGCGAAGTACTTGGCCATCGACGCCTCCAGCTTGATGGGCAGGCCTGCGTCGTACATCCGGGCGACATTGAGGGTCATCAGCCGCGCGGCTTCGATGTCCGTGGCCATTTCCGCCAGTTGGAAATGGATGCCCTGGAACGCAGCAATCGGCTTGCCGAATTGCGTGCGCTCCTTCGAATAGGCAAGCGCTGCGTCGTACCCGGCCTGCGCAAGCCCCACGGACAAGGCCGCGACATTGACGCGTCCCTTGTCAAGCGTGCGAGCGAACTGGCGAAACCCGGCGCCTTCCTCGCCCACCATGTTGGCAGGGCTGACGGTCACGTCCTGGAAGAACAAGGTGCTGGTCGGTGATGCATGCACACCCATCTTCTTGTCGGGCGGGCCGATCTCGAAGCCTGGCATGCCACGTTCCAGGATGAAGGCCGAGACGCCGTTGTCGGTCCTGGCGGTGATGACGAAAGTGTCGGCGACGGCACCGTTGGTATTGAAGGCCTTGGAGCCGGTCACGTGCCAGAAGCCGTCCTTGAATACAGCGCGGGTTCCAGGCGCCCCCGCATTGGAGCCGCCCCCTGGCTCCGTGAGGCCGAAGGCGCCGATCTTGCGGCCCGAGGTGAGGTCCGGGAGGTACTTCTGCTTTTGCTCGTCGGAGCCGAACTCGCTGATGACGGTGGAAGCAAGTCCGATGTGGGCGTTGTATGAGCTGCCGATGGCGCCCGACGCCTTGGAAACTTCTTCCAGCACCAGGCATATGGACACCAGATCAAGGCCTGTGCCGCCATGTTCGACCGCGCTGGAAGCGCCCATGTAACCAAGCTCGCCGAGCTGCCTAAAGATGTGGTGCGGGAACTCCGCGGTCTCGTCGATCGTGCTGGCGATCGGCACGATCTCCTGCGTGCAGAACTGGCGGATGTTGTCCTGGATGGCGAGCTGATCCTCGGTGAGGAAGTATTTGTTCATGGGTTCTTCCGTGGCGCGGGCCGGCAGGAAATACGGGATGTGTCTCCCTGAATCATGCCTGGTGGCGTTCCCGGCGCTAAATGAAATGAAAGCGGTAAAACAGATCGAATCGCGAAAATGCCATTCTATAACTTAAATGGAATTACGTTGACAAAAATGAAATCAAGTCGATATCATGGGGTCGTCAGAAAGCGTGGGCTTTCATGCAGAGGAGATCAATGAGCGCCAATATGGATCAGAGTGGCCAGCAGACCGGCTTTGTGGCCGATGTGCTGCTGGAGCCCGAACACATAGAGTTCCGCAATCACTTTCGCCGCTTTGTGTCGGAGCGGCTGGAGCCCCTGGCAATGCGGGGCGAGCGTGAAAAGCAGTTTCCGATCGAGGTGTATGCCGAGTTGGCCAAGGCCGGCTTCCTGGCGCCGGACTACCCGGAAGACGTCGGCGGCGGCGGTGGCGACATCCTGCTGGGGTGCGTGTATTACGAAGAGCTCACGCGTATGCCCGCGGGCGTTTCGGCAGGTGTCTTCGCGCACCAGCACCTCGCCGTGCGGCCGATCTTCGAACTGGGTTCGGACGCGCAGAAGCGCGAATACATGCAACCCGCGCTCAAGGCCGAGCGTATCGGCGCGTTTGCACTGACCGAGCCCGATGCCGGCAGCGATGTGCAGGGGATCAAGACGCGCGCCCGGCGCGACGGAGACGACTGGGTTCTTTCGGGCAGCAAGGTCTACATCACCAACGGCACCATCGCCGACTATTACATCCTCGCCGCCCGTACGTCTCCGGAACGGAAGTCCGACGCGATTTCCCTGTTCCTCGTGGACCGCAAGCTCAAGGGGATCGTGGCGGAGCCGCTCGACAAGCTGGGCAATCATTCTTCGTCCACCGCACTCGTCACCTTCATGGACGTCCGAGTCGGCCCCGGCCAGTTGCTGGGCGAGGTCGGCGGTGGCCTGGCGCAGTTGAAGGCCACCTTGTCGTCGGGCCGAGTGATGCAGTCCACGCGTGGTCTGGGTATTGCCCAGGTCGCCATGGAGAAGACACTGCGTTACGCACAGGAGCGCGAAGCCTTCGGTAAACGCATCGGCCAGTTTCAGGGCGTTGCGTTCAAGGTGGCCGAGATGGCCACGCGGATCGAAGCGGCGCGACTCATGGTCTACAGCGCCGCGCGCGACTTCATGGCCGGCAAGGACACCCATCGCGGTGCGTCGATGGGCAAGTTCATGACGGCCGATGCGGTGATCTTCGCCACCCAGCAGGCGGTGAACCTGCACGGGGGTTACGGGTACATGGAATCGAGTGGCATTCCGCGCCTGTTCCGTGACGGACCCGAGTCCTATATCGGCGAGGGCACACCCGAAATACAGCTGCGCATCATTGCGCGCCAGATGGGCATGCATTGCTGACGCCATGGCGGCAAGCAATTTTCTCAAGTACGAGCAGCAGGGCGGCGTCGTCACCCTGACCATGGATCGTCCTGAGCAGCGCAACCCGCTGTCCGACCAGGCGCAGTTTGACGAATTTGTCGACGTCTGCGCACGTATCCGCGCTGACCTGTCGGTGCGGTGCGTCATCCTCACCGGAGCGGGCAGTGCGTTCTGCGCGGGCGGAAACATCAGGCACATGCGGGACAAGGTCGGTATTGCCGAAGGCTCCGCACTCGATATCCAGAACCGTTATCGCCTGGGCGTGCAGCGTATTCCGCTGGCGCTCTACCACCTCGAAGTGCCAACGATCGCGGCCGTGAACGGTCCCGCCATCGGAGCCGGCTGCGATCTGGCCTGCATGTGCGACATCCGTATCGCATCCGAATCGGCAAGGTTTGCCGAAAGTTTTGTGCGCCTTGGCATCATTCCCGGCGATGGCGGGGCCTGGTTGTTGCCACGCGCCGTCGGCATGTCCAAGGCGGCCGAGATGACCTTCACCGGCGACGCCATCGACGCGGCCGATGCGCTGGCCTGCGGCCTGGTCTCGAAAGTCGTGCCGGCCGATGCGCTGATGGCGGAGGCGCGCGCGCTGGCCGCACGCATCGAGCGAAATTCCTCGCATGCGCTTCGCATGTCCAAGCGCCTGCTGCGCGAAGGACAGCATTCCCGCATCGAAAGCCTGCTTGAGATGTCTGCTGCCTTCCAGGCCATCGCCCACCACACCCCGGAACATGACGCAGCCGTGCATGCACTGGCAGAGAGGCCACGCGCAAGTCCATAGATCCGTATTCCCGCTCATCGACCCGCCAACTTGCAACAGGAGACAAGCCATGACAAATAAAACAGCGTTCAAGAACCGGCGTCTGACACTCGCCCTCGTCGGCCTTGCGGCCGCAGGCGCGTTCTGGGCTCACATGCCTGCCATGGCGCAGGACCATTTTCCCAGCAAGCCGGTTCGCATCGTCGTGCCGTACCCGCCAGGCGGCGCCACCGACGTGGCAGCGCGGCTGCTGGCGGCCGAGATGACCAAGGGACTGGGTCAGACCGTCATCGTCGAGAACAAGTCCGGCGTGGCAGGTGTGATCGGAACGGACTACGTCGCCAAGTCCCAGCCCGACGGTTACACGCTCGTGTTCGGCGGCCCCGGCAATCTGACGCTGCGGCCGATCATGGATCCGAAAATCCCGTACCAGATCGACAAGGATCTGGTCCCGATCAGTCACATCGTTACTTATGACCACCTGCTCGTGGTTCGCAACGGGCTGCCGGTGCGCAATGTGCAGGACTTCGTCAAGCTGGCCAAGGAAGGCAAGCTGACCTACGGCTCGTCGGGCACCGGTGGTCCGCAGCACCTGGCCATGGAACTGCTCATGTTCATGACCGGTACCCAGATGACGCACATACCGTACAAGGGCGAAGCGCCAGCCACGCTCGACCTGGTGGGTGAGCGCGTTGACGCGGGGATTTTTGCCACCGCCAGGGTCGGCCCGCTGATCCAAGGCGGCAAGATGCGCGTCCTTGCCGCCACCAACCCGTACCGCTCCAAGACCTTCCCCGACATGCCGACGGTGGGGGAGGCTGGCGTGCCGGGTTACGAGATGGTGTCCTACGGTGGGCTACTGGCACCCGCGAATACGCCTGAGGCGGTAATCAGCAAATTGTCGAACGCTGCCATGACGGCCATGCAGATGCCGCATGTACAGCAGCAGTTCTTCGACGCGGGACTGCTGCCCATCGGCGGGTCCTCTGGCGATTTCTCCCAATTGCTGCGCAATGAGCGGGAGAAGTGGGCGCCGATCATCAAGAGCTCCGGGACGACGCTGGAATGAGCACGCTAGCAGTTGCGTCCAGCCCTGGAAAATCGCCTCGGCTGGACGGCAAGGTCGCCATCGTGACCGGTGGCGCGGGTGCGATTGGTTCGGCGACCTGCCGGGCACTGGCCGCGGCCGGTGCGAGCGTGGCCTGCCTGGACATCGACCTGACCGCAGCCAGCGCGCTGGCTTCCGAGCTTGCTCAAGCCGGCGGCCGGGCGATCGGGCTGGCCTGTGATGTGGCTTCCGAGGCATCGGTCGACACGGCAGTGCGCGCGGCCGTGGATCAGCTCGGTGAGCCACATGTTCTGGTGCATTGCGTGGCCATGCTGGACAAGACCGCCAGGATCACCGACTACAGCCTGGCGGAGTGGAACGAGGTGATCGCGACCAACCTGACGGGGGCATTCCTCGTGAGCCGCGCCGTCCTGTCGCCGATGATCGAGGCCGGCGGCGGCTCCATCGTGCACATCGCCTCCATGCATGCGCAAGTCGCCCGTGCAGGCCGCGCGGCGTATGGTGCGACCAAGGGCGGCCTGGTCATGCTGGCCAAGACGATGGCGGTCGACCATGCCCAGGACCACATCCGCGTGAACACCGTGTCCCCTGGCGGCGTCGAGACGCGCCGCACCGCGTTTCGCTACAAGGACGACCCCGAAGCCAAGCGCCAGACGGTTGCCCGTTACCCGATGCTGCGTTATGGCCAGCCCGACGAAATTGCCAGCGCCGTATTGTTCCTGGCCAGCGACGCCGCGTCGTTCGTGACCGGTGCAGACCTGGCCGTGGACGGTGGCTTCACCACAGTTTGAATCACACAACCCAAGGATTTCCATGAAAGAAGATTTCGGCGCGCCGACCAACGCCCATACCCCGCACTCGTCGCTCGGTCACAAGACCCGTGTCGTGATCAATGGTGATGACTACGTCAGGAATTCCCTGCAGAGCACACCGTTCGATGCCGAGTGGCAAGCCTATCTCAACAACCAGTTGTGGGCCCGTACCTGGGCGCGTGGCGTCATCACGCATCAGGAATTCAGCCTGATCAACATGGCCATGCTTGCAGGCATGGGCCGGATGGAAGAGTTCGAGATGCACTTCAGGATCGCCATCACCCGGACCAAGCCGCCACTGGCCAAGATCCGCGAGTTGCTGCTGCATATCGGCATGTACTGTGGCATTCCCATCGGGCGCGACTGCTTCGTGATCGCGCGTCGGCTGCTCAAGGAAAACAAGATCGATCTTTCGGTGCTGGAAGACAAGAAGGCGGCAAGACCCAAGGCTGTCGTGAAACCGGCCGCGGGCCGTCGCTCGAGCAAGCAGCGCTAGGGCTGCCCGGGAAGTCTGCTCCAGGATGCGCCTGTCGTGGCGTGCTTCCGCTCGTGGATATTGCCCATGCGCGTTACCGCATCATGCTGGACGAGCCGCTGGCACTGGTGGCGGCGCCGCGAACCCAGATCGGGAACTGGCGAACAGCGCGGTGAGTGGTGTCTTGCCGGTGCGAGGCGCCATTCATGCCGACGCGGCCCAGGCCACTGCCGCGTAGACGCCGCTCGTCATGCCGGCGGCTTCCCATGCATCCTCGATGAGCGGGGTGTTCGCGGCCGGTGTGGATGCTGCACTGCCCTGCAGGCGTCCTGACACCCGGATGGAGCCCGGTTCGTGCGTTTCGTCGGCAGTGCCCAGCGTCACACCCAGCCGTTTCAGCCCCTGGCGTCCCAGGGCACGAAACCCCGGATGTGCGTCCCAGGCCAGCGCTCCGCGGAGCGAGAGCAACCGAACGCGTACCCCTGCCGCGGCGAGCTTGAGCGCCGCATCGATGGCGGCAAGGTCATCACCTTCGACGACATAAGGTTTGCCCGGATCGGGCACGTGACTGTCGTCCAGTATCCGGTAGACGCTCAGCGCGGATGCGTCGCTGGATGCGGTCGACAATGGCTCGCGCGCGCGAACCGTCACCCGCATGCGTTCCCCATCGGCCACATTCTCATCTTGCGGTGGCAAGAGCCGCGCGCCTGCATCGCGCGCCCGCCACCAGGCGGCGTGTACTGCATCGGCCAGTTCGACCTGATCCGGTACGCGAGCGCGTTGCGCGAGCATGCCGCCCAGGCTGGTTTCGTCACAACGCAGCTCGACGTCCGCGCCGCGCGACGCGGCGATCCATGCCGCGGTGAGTGCTGCCAGTCCGCCGCCCTGGATGACCAGTTTCGCGCGCGACGGTACGGCGAGATCCGCGGCAAAGGCTGCATCGCGGCCGACCGCAGGATTCATCGGGCAGATGGTTTCGGGCCGCGCCGAACGACCGAGGCAGACGTTGCAGTAGGTGCAGGCAATCACCGGACCGGACACGCGACCGGCAGCGCGTGCGGGAATCAGCGGATCGGCTATCGCCGCCCTGCCAAAGAGGGGGATGTCGCAGCTTCCAGCGGCCAAGGCCTGCTCGGCGGCCTGGGCGCTGCGAATGCGGCCCACACCCATCACCTTGACCGCCTCCGGCAAGACCCGTCGGATCTGCGCCGACAGTGGCAACCACTTGCCCGCCACATCCCCCGAGACCATGGACAAAGCGTTGAACGACTCATATACGCCGGCCGAAACGGAGATCGCTGCGACGCCATCCGCGGCCAGAGTCTGCGCAATACGCAGCGAATCATCGATGTGGTTGCCGCCCGCGACCAGTTCGTCGGCCGAGATCCGCACGCAGATGGGCAATTGGCAGCGTTCCTGGATCGCCGCGACGATCTCGCGCAGGAAGCGCATGCGCCGCCCCGGTGTTCCGCCCCATTCGTCGTTGCGCTGGTTGGCGTATGCCGACAGGAACTCGCCGATCAGATAACCATGCGCGCCATGCAACTCGATGCCGTCGTAGCCCGCGTCGGCGACCCGAACGGCAGCGTCGGCAAATGCGGTCACCATCGCACGGATCTCGTGGCCGGCCAGTGCGCGCGGCACCACCCGGTTGATCGGGCAGGCAATCGCCGAGGGCGCAACCAGCTCGCCGCCGGTGAAAGCCGGCCGCGACTGCCGGCCACAATGCGAAAGTTGCGCGAATACGCGGGTTCCGCAGCTTTGCAGCGCGCCGGCCAGCCCTGCCAGGCCAGGGATGAGCGCATCACGGTCGGCCATCAGCATGCGTGGCATCACCCGTCCGCTGGCATGCACGCCGATGTTCTCGGTGACAATGAGACCGAAGCCGCCCCGAGCACGCGCGAGCAGGTAGTCCACGAGCGCGTGCGTGACCTCGCCCGATGCGCTTGCATAGTTCGTCGTCATCGGGGCCATGGCAAAGCGATTGGCCAGACGCACGCTGCCGATCGACAGCGCGGAGAACATGCGCGGGAAGTTGGTAACTACGTTCCCGTCCATGACGGTTTTCGCTTCTCGGCAAAGGCGCGTGGTCCTTCCTGTGCATCGTTGCTGGCATATACCGGCGCAAAGATTTCCCGCGCACGGGTAAGTCCCTCGACGCTGCCCAGGGCCATGGCCGCCTGCACGGTCTGCTTGCTGGCGCGGACCGTCAATGGCGCGTTGTCGCGGATGCGTTCGGCCAGCTGGCGGGCGCGCGCGCGCACCGCGTCGGCGCTGGCTTCCACGTGGTTGACGAAGCCAAGCGCATGAAAACGTTCCACTGGCATCATGTCGCCCGTGAGCATCAACTCCAGCAGCACGGCCTGCGGAATCATCCACAACATCGGCACCGACCAGGGCGAACCTCGCCCGACCTTGGCCTCGGTGATGCCACCCGATGTACCCGCCAGACCCACCCGCAGATCGGAGTTGACCGCAAGCACCATGCCGGCAGCCGTAAAGTGGCCCGTCATGGCCGCGATGACGGGTACGCGCACGGCGCGCATGCGCTGGTACATCGGGTCGCGGAGCAATTGCAGGATGTCCTTGCCGGTTCTGGCATGAACCTCGGCCGCCTCGCGCAGGTCCATGCCCGCGCAGAAGGTGCCGCAATCGGTGGACGTGAGGATGGCCACACGAATGGCCGGGTCTGCGTCCAATTGCTCCCAGATGGCATGCAGGCGTTCGTTGGCCTTGATCGAGAGGGCGTTCCTGCGCGCTGGTCGGTTCAGCGTGATGGTCGCCACGTGGTCTTGCACGTGGAAGAGCACGGAATCGTCATCCGAGGGCGTGCCGGCGCCAGGAATCGCTCCGTTGGGCAAGTCATGGGGAGAGTCGTTCATGACTGCATCATAGAGCGTTCGGCAATCAAATTCCATTTGAATAGTAGATTTTTCGCGCACGATTCATGACGAATTACGTAACACATAAGGCTGAAAGTTGAGTTAGTTGAATTTCTATTCCATAATTGACTCTCTAATTTTGTTTAAAGGTAAGTCGAATGCTGGCTTCGGAGACGCTGAAAGACAAGGTGGTGTTGATCACGGGCGCAGGTACGGGCATAGGTCGCGGGTTTGCGCTGCGGGCGGCCGCGCTTGGCGCGCGCGTGGCCCTGGCCGGGCGGCGGGAGTCGCTGCTCGATGCGGTGGCTGGAGAAATCCGTGCGGGTGGCGGCGAGGCGCTGGTCTGTCCGATGGACATCCGCGAGCCCGATCAGGTGGAGGCCGCGACCGACCGCGTCGTCGAGACCTTCGGCCGCATCGACGTGCTGATCAACAACGCCGCGGGGAATTTCGTTGCGCGGGCTGAAGACATGTCTCCCAATGGCTGGAACACGGTGATCAACATCGTGCTCAACGGTACCGCCTACTGCACCATGGCCGCGGGCAAACACATGCTGGCCCAGCGCAGTGGCAAGATCCTGAGCATCTCGGCTGCCTACGCCTGGTACGGAGGTCCGGGCACCGCGCACTCGGCCGCAGCCAAGGCAGGCGTCATTGCACTGACCCGGACCCTGGCCGTCGAGTGGGGCGACCGCAATGTGCAGATCAACTGTCTGTGCCCCGGCTTCGTGGACACCGACCAGTCGCGCACAGCGTTGTGGCCGTCAGAGGAGGCGCGCCAGAACATTCTGTCGACGATTCCGGGCAAAAGATTCGAGACCGTGGAAGAGACGGTGGAGATCGGCCTGTTCATGTGTTCTCCGATGGCCGACTACATCAACGGTGAGGTGCTGGTGGCCGATGGCGGCCAGTGGCTGAACAAGGGTGTCTTCAAGCTGCCGGATCCCGGAACCCGGTTTGCCAAGGTCTGAGCCCATGTCAAATAACTCACAAGATATCCAGGGAGCGGGAATGAACAAGGACAGGCGCCGTGTTGCGCTGGTCACCGGCGCGAGCCGCAACATCGGCCGCTCGATTGCACAGGCACTGGCTGCGGCGAACTGCGCCGTCGTGTGCCTTGGCCGCGACCGGGTTGCGCTGGACGAGACGGTCGCGCTCATCACCGCGGCCGGCGGCGCGGCCTCGACGTTCGTGGGTGATGCAGCGTCCAATGCGGGCATGAAGGCGTCCGTGGCCCATGCCGTTGCCACCTTTGGCGGACTCGACATCGTCGTCAACAACGCCGGCATGTTGCGCGAGGGCCGCGCCGAGACCATTTCGCCCGAGGACTTCGCCGCCGATCTGCAGGTGAACCTCGTCGCGCAATATGCCCTCGCGCACTATGCGCACCCGGAATTCAAGAAGCGTGGCGGGGGTGTGATCATCAACATCGGCTCGATCGCGGGGCAGATGGCTTTTCCCACCTGCCCGTCATACGTCGCTTCCAAAGCCGGCATCGAGGGCCTCACGCGCGCACTCGCACAGGACTGGGCGAGGGACGGGATCCGGGTGGTCTGCGTGGCGCCGGGTTATGTGGAGTCCGACATTTCGCGCGATGCGCTGGCCAATCCGGCGATCGCCGACCTGATCAGGAAACGCATCCCGATGCGCCGGGTAGCCACACCGGCAGAAATCGGAGCCTTTGTCGCCTTCTTCGCCTCCGATGCGGCGGCGTTCTGCACCGGTGAGGTGTACGGCATCGACGGTGGCCAGCGCATGGCTTATTGAAAAGACAAAGGCGATACCCCATGACCGCACCCATTGATCGCATCGATCGGCTGATCGCGCACAACGCGCGCACCATCGCGGACCAGACCCACCTGGTGCTGGCCGACGATAGCGTGCAGACCTGGCGGCAAACCTGGCAACGTGCGGCATCCGTTGGTGCTGCGTTGCTCGCCGCTGGCATCGAGCCCGGTGACCGTGTCATGGTGCTGGCCGGCAACTCGCGCGAGATCATCGAGATGTACGTCAGCTGCAGCATGGTCAACGCGATCTGCGTGCCGGTGAACACGCTCACGACTGCGAGCGAGTTATGGGCCACTGCGCAGGACTGCACTCCGGCCGCGCTGTTTGTGGAGCACGGCCTGTTCGACCGGGTGACGCCCCAGCTCGCTGCCAGCATCGCTGCCATGAAGGTGGTGATACGCGCGCAACAAGCGGGCTGGCAGACGTATGAAGATCTGATCGCCGCCCACAAGCCGCTGGCGCAGGCGGTCGACAGCAGTGGCGACGACGCCGGCGTCATGATCTACAGCTCGGGCACCACCGGAAAACCCAAGGGCATTCTGCTGCGCCAGAACGCCGTGATCGAGAACGCGCGCATGACCCAGATGGTGATGCGGTACCAGATGGCAGACCGCAGCCTTGCCATGCTGCCGCTGTTTTCATCGTTCGGATTCACCTGGGACTTCCTGATGCCCGCACTGGCAGGGTCCCTCACCGTGGTGTTGCCGAAATTCGACCCACAGGCCGCATTGAAGGCCATCGAGAAACACGGCATCACCATCCTCATCGGCGTACCGACGATGTTCGCACGGATCTTCGATGCGCCAGAGCTCGATGCCACCAACATCGCAACGCTGCGCCTGATGGATGTCGGCGGTGGTCCGGTGTCCAACAAGCTCAAGCACGACCTGAAACACGTGCATGGCATCGAAATCGTCGAGAGTTACGGCTTGACCGAGATATCGCCCGTGGCCACGGTGCAGGCTCCAGGGGACACCCACCGCGAAGGCTCGGCCGGACCGACCCTTCCGGGGGTCGACGTGAAGGTGATCGACGCCGACGGCAGGGCACTGCCGCCGAACGAGCCGGGCGAATTGTGCTTCGCCGCATCGACGTTGATGATCGGCTACTGGAACCGGCCCGAGCAGACGGCAGAGTCCCTGCGCGAGGGCTGGCTGCATTCGGGTGACATCGGCATCGTGGACAGCGACGGCCACATCCACATCCGGGACCGGCTGAAGGACATGATCGTGGCCAACGGTTACAACGTCTACCCCAAGGAAGTCGAGAACGCGCTGGCCGAGCACGCTGCCGTACAGAATGCCGCAGTGGTCGGCGTACCCGACGAGCTGCGGGGCGAAGTGATCCATGCATTTGTCGTGCTGCGCGAAGGTTCCGCCGTCACGGAGGAGGCCTTGATCGCGCACTGCGCCACGCTGATCGGCAAACACAAGTTGCCGCGCCGCGTGCACGTCACCGACAACCTGCCGTTGACAGCGACAGGAAAGATCCAGCGTTTTGCGCTGCGCGAGCGCGCGCGTGCAACCGCATCCGACAAGGAGCAAGCGAAATGAGCAAACGAAGTTTTGATATCGAGCGGCAAGGGCATGTCGCCATTCTTGCGTTGAACTGGCCGGAGAAGGTCAATGCGATGGGATTGGATTTTTCCCGCGACTGCCTGGCTGCGCTTGATGACATCGAGGGTGATCCGGACGTGCGCGTGCTCATCGTCACCGGCAAGGGGAAGGTGTTCTGTGGTGGAGGCGACCTGTTCGAGATCATGAGCCCCGATGCCACGCCCGTGGAGCGGGACTTCGAACTCGTGCGCGGATACAACCGCGTGGCCGAGCGCCTGCACTATTTCGATCTGCCTGTCATCGCTGCAGTGAATGGTCCGGCCGTTGGCGGCGGCGCAGGTATCGGTCTGGCATGCGACATCGCCATCGCGTCCGAGACGGCGAGTTACGACATCTTTTTTGGTCGCCTCGGCCTGTCTGCGGCAGATGTGGGCGTTCCCTGGCTTCTCAGTCGGCTGATCGGCAGCATGCGGGCAAGCTATTACCTGCACACCGGCAGCTCCATCAGCGCACAGGCGGGTCTTTCGATGGGTGTGTTCGCCGAAGTGCTCGCAGCCGACAGGCTGATGCCGCGCGCGCTCGAACTGGCGCAGCAGATTGCCGCCAATGCGTCCAAGACCGTGACGAGGATGACCAAGTTGTCGCTGCGCCATGGCGCGCACATGGATTTCCGCGCAAACCTTGAGTACGAGGCTTACGTGCAAGCGGTGGCCTTCCAGTCACCATCCCACAAGGAACGTATCGGCGAGTACCGCCAGAAGCTCTCCAAAAAGGCAAAGAGGACATGACATCAACGCATACGACGCCTGTTCGCATCGGTTCGGGCTCCGGCTTCTGGGGCGACGGGATGGATCCCGCCCTGGAACTACTCAAGGGCGGAAAACTCGACTACCTGTGTTTCGACTTTCTCGCTGAACTCACCATGGCATTGCTGCAGCGTCAGGTGCAGAGAAAGCCCGAACTGGGGTATGTGCCGGATGCCGTGCAATTCATGAAGACCATGATGCCGATTGCGCGAGAGACAGGAACGAAGCTCATCTCCAACGGCGGCGGTGTCAATGTGCGGGGTGCTGCGGAGCGCATGCGCAACGACGCGAAGGCCCAGGGGCTCGAGGGCCTGCGCGTTGGCATGGTCGAAGGTGACAACCTGCTGCATCGGATCGATCAGATCCGCGCCGACGGCGTGCCGCTGCTGCACATGGAAACCGGCAGCGATGGTTTTGATGCCATCCGCGAGAAAGTGGTCTGTGCCAACGTCTACACCGACGCCAGCGGCATCATGGAAGCCTTGTCCCAGGGGGCCGATGTGGTGGTTGCCGGCCGTGTGTCCGACAACGCCCTGTACGTGGGCCCCGCGATGCACCATTTCGGCTGGAGGTACGACGCAGCACACGTGGACCGTGTGGCGTCGGCCATCACACTCGGTCACATCGTCGAATGTGCCTCGGCCTGCAGCGGCGGCATGTCCTCGCGTTTTGCCGATATGCCCAACATGGGCCGCGTGGGTTTTCCGTATTTTTCGATGCAGGCCGATGGCACGGCCGAAATCTCCAAGCTGCCCGGCACGGGCGGGCGCGTGGACGCGTTCACCGTGAAGGAACACATCGTCTACGAGATTGCCGACCCGAGTCGTTATCTGATGCCCGACGGCGTGGCCGACTTCACGTCGCTCACGCTGAAGGAAACCGGCCCTGATCGTGTCGCGATCTCCGGGGTACGCGGCTTGCCGCCACCGGACACCCTCAAGCTCGTGATCGGTTACGAAGACGGCTGGATCGGCGAATGCATGGCCTTCTTTCCGTGGCCCGGCGCATTCGACCGCGCCGAGAAGGCCAGGATGACCCTGCTGGAGCGTTTCGAGCGCATGAACCTCGTTGCCGACAGCATTCACTTCGACTACATCGGCCTGAACATGTTGCATGGGCCTGGTGCCCCTGCGATTGACCGCGACAAGGCCAATGGCATGGCCGAAGTCGGCCTGCGTTGTGCGGTGCGCACGCGCACGGCGGAAGAGGCCGACAAGGTGCGCCGCGCCGGCAGCAACTTGTGGATCATGGGGCCTGGCGGAACTTCGTTCGGCACACCGATCAAGCCGCGCCCGGTCGTTTCGTTGTGGCCGACGCTGATCCCGCGTGACTACGTCAAGCAAAGCGTCACCGTGCTGGAGGCCTGAAGATCATGCAGAAGCGACAACTAGCCGACATTGCCTACATCCGCTCCGGCGACAAAGGCGACATCTGTACCGCCGGCCTGATTGCCCGAACACCGGAACTCTATGCCGTGCTCAAGGCCAGCCTGACGCCAGAGATAGTCCGTGCGCATTACGGCGAGTGGATCACCGGTGCCGTCAACTGCTACCCGATGGACAACATCGAAGCCGTCGTGGTGGTGATGGAGGGTGCACTTGGCGGCGGAGCAACACGTACGTTGCGGTTGGACCAGACGGGCAAGGCGCTGGGCCATGCGCTGCTGCGACTCCCTGTGATCGAAGCAACCACCGAGGCGAGCAGGACGTGACAACCCTCGTATCCCGGCTGCGCACAAGCGGCCCCGCGTGGGAGCGGAATCACCTCGCCTACGACGAACTGCGCGCGGAGCTCGACAGCGTGCGCAACACCGCGATTGCCGGCGGCGGCAGCAAGTCAATGGCGACCCATGCAAGCCGTGGCAAACTCACTGCGCGGGTTCGCATTCACCGATTGCTGGACCCCGGAACGCCGTTCATGGAAATCGGCCAGCTTGCCGGCCACGGCATGTACGCCGACGCCGTTCCTTCTGGCGGAATCGTCACGGGCATGGGACGGGTCCGCGGGCGCCTGTGCATGGTGATGGCCAATGACGCCACCGTCAAAGGTGGAACCTACTACCCCATCACCATCAAGAAGCAGCTGCGCGCGCAGGCCATTGCGCGCGAGAACGCGCTTCCATGCATCTACCTCGTGGATTCGGGGGGGGCCTTCCTGCCACTGCAGGAGGACATCTTTCCCGATGAACACCACTTCGGCCGCATTTTTCGCAATATCGCCGAAATGTCGGCCATGCGGCTTGTGCAGATCGCGGCCGTGATGGGCTCGTGCACGGCGGGTGGTGCATACATTCCTGCCATGTGCGACGAGACGGTGATCGTCAAGGGCACGGGCACCATTTTTCTTGGGGGGCCCCAACTGGTGCATGCGGCCACCGGTGAAGTCATCGACGCTGAAACGCTGGGCGGCGCTGATGTGCATACGCGCCTGTCGGGTGTGGCGGACCACTTTGCGAATGACGATCTCCAGGCCTTGTCGATGGTGCGCGACATCGTCGCCCGCGCGCGGACCACATCGGTCCTGTCGCCGCCATCCGTGTCGCGCGATCCGCACTACGACCCGGCCGAGCTCGCCGGTGTGGTCAACGCCAACCCGAAGGAGCCGATTGCGGCCACCGAGGTCCTTGCGCGATTGTTGGACGCCAGCTACTTCGTTCCCTACCGCGACCGGTTCGGCCCCACGCTTCTGTGCGGTACCGGCGAGATCGGCGGTTTCCCGGTGGGTGTGCTGATCAATGATGGTGTGCTGTACTCCGAGTCGGCGCAGAAGGCCGCGAACTTCATCGCCTTGTGCTGCCAGACGGGCACGCCCTTGGTGTTCCTGCACAACATTGCGGGTTTCATGGTGGGCCGCGAATATGAGGCCGGCGGCATCGCCAAGAATGGCGCGAAGATGGTCAACGCCGTCTCCAACGCACGTGTGCCCAAGTTCAGTCTGCTTATTGGTGGCAGCTACGGCGCCGGCAACTTCGCAATGTGCGGCCGCGCCTTCGGGCCAAGACTCATGGGCATGTGGCCGAACGCACGAACCTCGGTGATGGGTGGCGAGCAGGCGGCCACCGTGCTGGCGACCGTTCGCCAGGATCAGTTGCGCCGCGCGGGAGAGACCATGTCTGCGGAGGAAGTCGAAACCTTCAAGGACCCGATCCGGAAACACTATGCTGACCACAGCGGCGCCATCTACAGCGCATCCCGCCTGTGGGTGGACAGCGTGGTCGACCCGAGCGATACCCGTGCCTGGCTGACGCTGGGTTTGGCCATGGCGGCGGCTTCTCCGGTGGACGAGACGCGCTTTGGCGTGTTCCGAATGTAGGCCACCGGTACCGAACATGTTCAGAAGAATCTTGATTGCCAACCGGGGCGAGATCGCCTGCCGGATTGCACGTAGCTGCACCCGTATGGGCGTGGAGTTCGTCGCCGTCTACTCGGACGCCGACAAACACGCCGCGCACCTGAAGAACGCCGCCGCCACGGTGCACATCGGCGGATCGGCGGCGTCTTCGAGCTACCTCGACGGCGCGCGTATCGTGCGTGCGGCAATGGATACGGGCTGCGAAGCCGTGCATCCCGGCTACGGCTTTTTGTCGGAGAACGCGGACTTCGCGCGCGCCGTGACCGATGCTGGACTGGTGTTCATCGGCCCGCACGCCAGCACCATTGATGCGCTCGGGGACAAGGCCCGTGCCAAGCAGTTGATGCGTGATGCCGGTGTGCCCGTGGTGCCGGGATCTTCCGAGGCCACAGAGGACAAGGCGCGCCTCATGGCGCTTGCCAGCGACGTCGGTTACCCGCTGCTGCTCAAGCCCAGCGCGGGTGGCGGCGGCAAAGGCATGCAGGTCGTGCGCGGGCCTGATGCGCTTGCGGACGCGATCGAGGCTGGCGTGCGCATCGCGCGCTCGAGTTTCGGTGATGGCCGGCTGCTGGTCGAGCGTTATGTGGAGCGACCCCGGCACATTGAAGTCCAGGTGTTTGGTGACACGCATGGCAACGTGGTGCATGCGCATGAGCGCGAATGCTCGTTGCAGCGTCGGCACCAGAAGGTCGTGGAGGAGGCGCCGGCTGCGACCATCAGCAATGCCACGCGCGATTCGCTGCTGGCCTCCGCCGTGAACGGCGCGAAGGCGATCGGTTACGTCAACGCGGGCACCTTCGAGTTCATCGTGGGTGAAAGCGGCGAGTACTTCTTCCTGGAGGTCAATACGCGGCTGCAGGTGGAGCACCCGGTGTCCGAAGAGATCACGGGCCTGGACTTCGTGGAGTGGCAATTGCGCATAGCCTGCGGGGAAGGCCTGCCCAGCACCCAGGCCGACATTGCGCGCAACGGTCACGCCATCGAGGCACGCGTCTATGCCGAGGATCCGGCGCAGAACTTCCGGCCTGCTCCGGGTACGGCCCTGCGCATCGTCTGGCCGCCTGGTGTGCGTGTGGAAACCTCGCTGACCAACGGCGGCGAAATCACGCCGTACTATGACCCGATGGTGGCGAAAGTGATCGTGCATGCCGCCAGCCGCGCCGAGGCCCTGGCCGCGATGACCGACGCGCTGGCGGGTTGTGCCGCACTCGGACTCACGACCAACCTGGGGCTGCTCGAGGCCATCGTCGCCGATCCGCAGGTGATGCAGGGTCGGGTTCACACCAGCTACCTGGACGAGCAGCTGGAGCAGTTCACGGTTGGCGCAGCTTCGGCTGCCGCTGGCGCCTGCGCAGCGGCCATGGACTTCGTCTCCGTGCGCACTGATGCGCTGGCGTCCGGGCCATGGGGTAGTTCTTCCAGCCTGCTCGACCGCGCCGCCTTGTCACCTTTTGCATTGGGTGCAGTCAGTTATTGGGAGGGCCAGACGGAACTGGACTGCGGTATCTCTGCCTGGAGCCCGGACGGCATGTCGGTCCGGTGCGGCGAAACATGCGGGCCTTGGAATGTCAGGGCCGCACGCAAGACGGACGAGGCGGAGCTTTTTGGGGGCACCGTGAACGGCCAGGCCTGGTGGGCTCTGAACCGTGGCGATTCGATCGAACTCCAGGTGGGGGGCTGGCGCCATGTCCTGCACCGTGCCGCGCCTTCGGCGCGCGTCAACGGCCAGGGCGACCATGCGCTGGCGCCGATGCACGGTGTCGTGGTCGCGCTGAGTGTCGAACCGGGCGACGAGGTGGCAGAAGGCGACACCCTGGTCATTCTGGAGGCCATGAAAATGGAGAATCAGGTCTGCGCTCCCCGGGCCGGAAAAATTTCGCAGCTGCTTTGCACCATCGGCGCTTCCGTGGCCCTGGGGCAGGTACTGGTAGAGCTGGCACCGGCTGACGGCGGGTCCACGACCAGCAGTTCGTAAAATAGGGGCCCGCCGCTGGCGTAGTATCCGTCGACCCACCCTTTGCTTCATGGACAGCACACCCGATTCGGCCGCGAAAGATGGCACCATGCGCGTTCTTGCAAGAGGGCTGCGTATCCTCAAGGCCTTCGCACCGCGAAACGACTGGCTGTCCAACAGCGAAATTGCCGGCATCGTCGATCTGCCCAAACCCACGGTCTCGCGCATTACCGCGGCGCTGACGTCGATGGGCTATCTCACGTACGCGTATGCGAACGGACGTTATCGTCTTGCACCCCCGGTGCTGGCACTGGGTTACCTGGCGCGAGTCAACCTGGGCATTCCGGCGATTGCCCGGCCACTGATGCAGGCACTTGCCAATGAGCAGAACGCCGTGGTCGTGCTGGCCGAACATGATGGCATGGCCATGGTGTGTGATGAGGTCTGCCACAGCGAGCGCAGCATCGTTTCCTTGCGTGTGCACCGGGGCTCGCGCTTGACACTGCCGTTTTCAGCGGCCGGGCGTGCCTATCTGGGTCGACTGCCCGACGCCGAGCGCGAGAGGCTTTGTCGGGAAATTGCGCGGCACTTTCCCGACAAGTGGGACACGGTGCGCGAAGGCATACAGCAGGCGGTGGCGGAAGTGGCCGAGCGCGGCTTTTGCGTGACCATCGAGTCGCTGGAGCGTGGTATCAATGGTGTCGGTGTGTCGATCGACCTGCCCAGTGCAGAAGGGCGTTATGTGCTTGGTTGCGCCGCGCCGGCCTTCTACTTTCCGCGCGAGCACCTGGAGAAGGTCGTCGGCCCGGCCATGCTCGCCATCAAGCACCGGATCGAGTCAAGCCTCGAATCTGCCAAACCCGCAAGACACAGCTGATGCGACGCCGCACACCTTCAACCTCCGCCAACCCGGCCCCGGGCAGTACCGTCGCCGAACTGGGCTCGCTCGGCCGGGGGCTGGACATCCTGCGCAACCTGGGTGCCAATGGTTCGGTCATCACCGTGGCCGACCTTGCCGCGCAACCCGAAAACTCGCGCGCGACGGCCGAGCGCCTGCTGCACACGCTGGCCTCCGAAGGTTTCCTGCACCGGATCCCCGACAGTGCCGACGAGGGAGGCGCGTATGAGCCCGGCCTGGCCTGCCTCACGCTGGGAACCGCCTTGCTCAGCAGTCTTTCTGAACTGTGGCAGCGCCAACCCGTGCTGCAGGAGATTGCCAGCAGCTTCGGCGTCGAGTTGCTGGTGGCCACCTGTGATGGCGCGCGGATGCTCGTGATCGAGTATGCCTCGGCGTCTCCGGTGCAACAGCCATCCCTGGTCGGCAGTGTCGCGCCGCTCGAGTCGAGCGCCTGGGGCCGCTGTCTCATCTGGATGCATTCGGCAGCCGATCAGGCCACGCTGACCGATGGCATCCGCCAGCAGTTGGGGCCGCGGGCGTCAGCATCACTTGGCCAGCTCTATGGGGCCTTTCAGAGTCTGGAACTGAGCGGGCGCTGCGAGTTTGATCTGGGCGAAGGCAGGGTGGCGATCGGCATGCCCGTTGCCGCCCCCACCGATTCGCCATTGTTGGCCATCGGCTGCGTGGCGCCCCGCTCGTTGCTCGATGATGCAGAGAAGGCGGACCTGTTCTGGGCGCAACTGGCAAGCCTTGCAAAGCTGATCGGCCAGCCCGGCGCGCGATAGGGGCGGGCTGGTCGTGCCGCATTGCGGCCTTGTCAGACGCATTGCTGCTTTTCGGGGGGCAGCGTCTCGATGACTGCTCCGAGATGCTCGCGATTCACCCGGAACATCTTGACCTCCTGTTCCGGGGGTGTCCGGATGGCTATCGCCGGATCCCGACGAAGAGCGGTGCGCACCTCCGGATAAGCCAACTCGACAGGCGCGGGCTATGCGTGCCGAAGACACGTTTGCGCTTGGAGAATGTCTCCCACGCATACAACGTGGTTTGCCGCCGGCAGGCGGCCTCCATGCCGGCGTGTACCGAAGGCGCTGGCATCAATGTTGCTACCAGTTAATCTCTACCCCCTTTCCCATTAGTCGTAACAAGCGAGACAAGGACGCCATGAAACCCACTGACCCGATTACAAGCAAAAGCCCCGTATCCCCTGAAGGTGAAGCGGTGCGCCGCCATCTGCTGGGCGACGCCACCTATGAGGCCATGCTCAAGAACACGACGGGCCTCGATCGCGAATACCAGCTCTTCGTCACCAACCAGATCTTCGGTCGCACCTGGGCGCGCGGAATATTGAGCGAGCAGCAACTCAGCCTGATCAACCTTGGCATGCTGGCCGGCAAGGGCCGCATGGAAGAGTGGGAGCTGCACTTCAGGGTCGCGCTGACGGTCACCAAGGTGCCGCTCATCCAGTTGCGTGAACTGATCCTGCACATCGGCATGTACTGTGGCGCCGCCATCGCGCGCGATTGCATGGCGATTGCGCGCAAGTTGGTGAAGGAAGAGAACATCGACCTGTCGGTGCTCGATGACGACCAGGAACAGGCATGAGGACCACCGACGAGGTGATGGCCAACCGGCCGATCAATGAGGCGGTCTTCCGGCTGGACGGCAAAGTGGCCGTGGTCACCGGGGGCACGGGTGGCATTGGTGCCGCCATCTGCACGTTGTTTGCCAACGTGGGCGCCAAGGTCGCTGTGGTGGACCTCGACCAGGCCCAGGCCCAGGCGCTGGCGGACGAGATCAACAAGGCCGGCGGCAAGGCCATCGGCATCGGTTGTGACGTGACCTCGGAGGCTGCCACGCTCGAAGCGGTAGCGCGCGTGGTGGCCGAGCTGGGCAAGCCCACGGTGCTGGTCAACGGGGTCGCCGTGCTGGACAAGAGCGGGACGGTTCTGGAGATCGATCCCGAAGAGTGGGAGAAGGTACACCGTGTCAATGTGCACGGCTACTACCTGATGTCGCGTGCCGTGTTGCCGCACATGGTCGAAGCCGGTGGTGGTTCGGTCATCCATATCGCGTCCATGCATGGACGGGTCGGACGGACCAACCGGGTGTCGTACACGTCGACCAAAGGCGCCATCATGCAGATCGGCCGCACGATGGCAGCGGACCATGCGGCCCAGAACATTCGCGTCAACACCTTGTCGCCCGGCATGGTGGACACGCGTCGCATCACCTATCGCTACAACGGCGAGTTACCGCCGGATGTGCGCAAGGCGGCGTTGTCGAAGTATCTGCTGAACCGGATGGCGGACCCGGCAGAGTTGGCGACGGGGGCCTTGTTTCTGGCCAGCGACGCGTCGTCATACATGACCGGTTCCGATCTGCTGATAGACGCCGGTTACTGCGCAGTCTGATGGAAAGGCAGCAATCATGAAAGAAATCTCAGGGCTGCATCCAGCCAGCGACTTCACGGAGGTCGGCGAAAAATTCCGCCGCCTCGTTAACGGCGACGCCCAGGTCGACGACCATCTGGAGACGCGCAACGGATTCAACGACGAATGGCAGCTGTTCGCCACCAACCAGCTGTGGTCGCGCACCTGGGCGCGCAACATCCTGCAGCACCAGCAGCTCAGCCTGATCAATCTGGGCATGCTGGCAGGTGCGGCGCGCATGGAAGAGTGGGAGATCCATTTTCGCGTCGCCCTCACGGTCACGAAAATTCCGCTGGCCCAGTTGCGTGAAACGATTCTGCACATCGGCATGTACTGCGGCGTCCCGATCGGGCGCGATTGCATGGCCATTGCGCGAAGAGTGCTCACGGAACTGAACATCGACCTGTCGGAGCTCGACAACGAGGTGCCGGCATGAGAACCACCGACGAGGTGATGGCCAACCGGCCGATCAATGAGGCGGTCTTCCGGCTGGACGGCAAAGTGGCCGTCGTCACCGGGGGCACGGGTGGCATTGGTGCTGCCATCTGCACGCTGTTTGCCAACGTGGGCGCCAAGGTCGCCGTGGTGGACCTGGACCAGGCCCAGGCCCAGGCGCTGGCTGACGAGGTCAACAAGGCCGGCGGTAAGGCCATTGGCATTGGTTGTGACGTGACCTCGGAGGCTTCCACGCTCGAAGCCGTGGCGCGCGTGGTGGCAGAGCTGGGCAAGCCCACGGTGCTGGTCAACGGCGTGGCCGTGCTGGACAAGAGCGGGACGATTCTGGAGATCGATCCCGAAGAGTGGGAGAAGGTGCACCGTGTCAATGTGCACGGCTACTACCTGATGTCGCGTGCCGTGTTGCCGCACATGATCGAAGCCGGTGGTGGTTCGGTCATCCATATTGCCTCGATGAATGGTTCGGTCGCGCGGGCCAATCGGGTGTCGTACACGTCGACCAAAGGCGCCATCATGCAGATCGGCCGCACGATGGCGGCGGATCATGCGGCACAGAATATTCGCGTCAACACCTTGTCGCCTGGCGCGGTGCAGACGCGCCGCATCACCTTTCGCTACAACGGCGAACTGCCGCCGGATGTGCGCAAGGCGGCAGAGTCGAAATATCTGCTGAACCGGATGTCGGATCCGGCCGAGTTGGCGACGGGTGCCTTGTTTCTGGCAAGCGACGCGTCGTCATACATGACCGGTGCCGATCTGCTGATCGACGCCGGCTACAGCGCAGTTTGATTGGAAAGCCCCAGCCATGCAAGAGACGCCCGACCTGTACCCGGACAGCGACTTCGATGAAGTCGGCAAGAAGTTCCGCCGCCATATCAATGGCGACGCCTACGTCGACGACCAACTCCAGGCACGTAATGCGTTCAACCACGAATGGCAGGTGTATTGCACCAACCAGCTGTGGGGCCGTACCTGGGCGCGCAACATTCTGGAGCATCAGCAGCTCAGCCTGATCAACCTGGGCATGCTGGCCGGTGCCGCGCGCATGGAGGAGTGGGAGATCCATCTCCGTGTTGCCCTCACGGTCACGAAGATTCCGCTGGCCCAGTTGCGCGAAACGATTCTGCACATCGGCATGTATTGCGGGATCCCGATCGCGCGGGACTGCATGGCCATTGCGCGAAGGGTGCTCACGGAGTTGAACATCGACCTGTCGGAACTCGACAACCCGTCGGCCCAGTGATCCCGCGTCAACGACTTGTCCAGCCAGACCCGTCGGACAAGCAGCGCCGAGCAAGCCCGCTGGCGGCTGAAACGAAACTGATTACGGATTGAGCAATGTCAACGATGATGTCTGAAACGATCAATAAGGCGGATCTCTTCGCGCCGCTTGTCATGGTCCGCGGGCCGGCGCTTGCCAATCGTGTGGTGCTGGCGCCGCTGACGAACCAGCAGAGTTTTCCGGACGGGCGGCTCTCCGATGATGAGTACCGCTGGCTGACGATGCGGGCCGAAGGCGGCTTTGGCCTCACATTCACCTGCGCGGCGCATGTGCAGGCCAACGGTCAGGCGTTCCCCGGTCAACTGGGCGTTTTCAGCGACGCACATCTTGAAGGTCTGCGACGGCTGGCCCGCGGAATCAGGGACCGGGGCTCCGTTTCGTCCTTGCAGTTGCACCACGGCGGCATTCGCGCATTGCCGGAAATCGTCGGTACACCCGTCGGCCCTTCGGACAACGAAGAGACGAAGGCCAGGGGCCTGACGCTCGATGAGGTGGAGCAGGTGCGCGAGGACTTCATTGCCGGTGCCAGACGTGCCGAGGCGGCCGGTTTCGACGGTGTCGAGGTGCATGGGGCGCACGGGTATCTGCTGACGCAGTTTCTGTCGCCCGAGTTCAACATGCGGACCGACCGATATGGTGGCAGCCTGGAGAATCGCGCACGGCTCATCCATGAAATCATCGACGGTATCCGCGCGCAATGCAGGCCTGACTTTCAAGTGGGGCTGAGGCTCTCACCCGAACGTTTTGGCCTGCGGCTGCTGGAGGTGCGCGACGTCGCGGCCGAAGCCATGCGCAAGGGCCAGATCGACTATCTGGACATGTCCTTGTGGAATGCCTTTGGCCAGCCCAATGAAGAGTCGCTTCGCGGCAAGAGTCTGATGAGTTACTTCACGGAGCTGCCGCGTGGTGACGTGAGGCTGGGTGCCGCAGGAAAGATCAGGAGCGCGCAAGACGCCATGCGCGCGCTGGAACTGGGCTGCGATTTCGTGCTGATCGGGCGCGCTGCGATCCTGCGGCACGACTTTCCCATGCGGGTGCGCAAGGACCCTCGATACACCACGCCGGTGGGGCCGGTGTCCAGGGAGTATCTCGCCAGCGAGGGCCTGGGGCCGGCATTTGTCGATTACATGGGGACCTGGAAAGGTTTCGTGACCGATTAGACAGAAAGTGACCCCAATGACAACATCCATCAAGCTCGTCTACTGCATCCGTCGACTTCCGCACCTGGATCATGCGCAGTTTCAGGCCTACTGGCGCGATGTGCATGCCCCCATCGTCCTGGAGCGCGCCGCGGTTCTCGGTATGCGGCGTTATGTTCAATCGCGTGCGTTGAACGACAACTACTCGAAATCCCTGGCGAAGAACCGCGGTGGTCCGCCGGCATTCGACGGAATCGCCGAGTTGTTGTTCGAAAGCCGGGAATCCCAGACCGAGGAATCGCGCAACCTGGCGCGCATAGCGAACGCCGAACTGATCGCTGACGAGCGTCGATTCATCGATCTGAGCGCCTCACCGATGTTTCTGGTGGAGGAGCACCTGATGCTGGAGAAGGATGAAAACGGCGTCATCCGCGATTTCATCCAGATGCGCCGGCCGGATTGAGCGGCGATCAGGAAGATCGCCTCGATGTTGACGGCTGATCGGTGCCTTTCGAGGCGCTCGCGCGCATCCGCGCAGAATGTGCTCCAGTATCAGTAGCGCGTTTCCGTGGCAACCAGGCGCCTTGGAGAGCGCTTGGTGTCGATGAAGCTGTCGATGTCGGCCCTGATGACTTCACGGCTGTCGGGCTCCGAGAAAAACCGGTTGCGCAGATCGTCGAGCGAACCGAATCCACACAATGCGAAACCGTCAATCTCCGGTCCCGAGATTCGGTGCACCACACTGAGTTGAACGTATTGCGTCATGTGGCGATGGTGCTTCAATGCCAGGGGAGCATGCACATCCCGCCAGTGCGCGTCTGCCTGCTGGTGACTCAGTGCCGCGCGACGCACCAGCGGGAAAAGACCGATCGCGGGGGACTCGCCCGGGATGATCGGGCGCCGGTTCACGACATACAGGCCAAACTCCCCGAGAGCTTCGAGCATGTCGAATCTATCCGAAACGGTCGTGAGCAAGGCGCGGAACGGCAACTGGTTCTCCGTCTCGTTCTCGTCGACGTAGAGATTTCCGCCAAGCTCAGCGGCAATGGCCTGCGCACGCGGAACGTCACGGGTGGCGACGGCGAATTCGAGTCTGTGGTTCTTGTTCATGATGCTCCTAGGTTGCCCGGAAGTCCGATCTACGCAAATCGCGTACCACGATGCGATCGGCGCAGGACCATGGATGGCGTTGGGGTTTGCGCGAACCATACCCTCTGGTGTGCATGTCCCATGCACACTACTGCTCTTACGGAAGACACGATACTGTCCGCCCTGTGTCGCAACGTGACACCGACATGCCTGTGTCAGGGGTTCGGCCCATGGCATCGAACTTGCCTACGTCCTCGTGATCGCGCCGCAAATGGCGCGTCGATTTATCCAAGGAGACTTACTTGCCCCAACCGACCAACCCATGCCCCAGCAGTTGCTTCGCTGAACACGGCCAGACCCTGCACCGCGGCATTCCTGTCGGCGCATATGCCGACCTCTTCATGCTCGACGGGGGTGCGCCATGAGCACCCGTATCGGCTACATAGGCCTTGGCGACATGGGTATGCCGATTGCGAGCAAGTTCCTCGCCGCGGGCCTTGATCTCACGGTTTGCGACCGCAATCCTGCCGCCGCCGAGCGCATGGCGGACCGCGGTGCGCGCGTGCTGGCCTCGCCCAGGGACGTGGCCAATGAATGCGAGATCGTGTTCTCGTGCCTGCCGGCGCCCGCCATCAGCGAGGAAGTGGCGTTGGGTGAGAACGGTGTGGTTCACGGCAGCGCGATCAAGGTCTATATCGAGAATTCGACGATCGGGGCGGCAAGCATGCGCGGGATCGCCGAAGGCCTGGCGGCACACGCCATCGGGGTGCTGGATGCTCCGGTCAGTGGCGGCCCCCTGGGCGCCGCTGCCGGCCGATTGTCATGTTTCGTGTCAGGCCCCGACGCGCACTACGCGTTTGCCGAGAAGGCCTTGAGCGCCATGTGTGACCGCCTGTTCCATATCGGCCAGACGCCGGGGCAGTCGCAGGTTCTCAAGCTCGCCAACAACATGATGAATGCCGCCAACATGACGCACGCCTGCGAGATGCTGGCGATGACCACGCGCGCCGGTATCGATATGGCGAAGGCGCTTGAAGTGATCAACGTCAGCACCGGACGCAGCCGTGTGACCGAGCAGACCATGGTCCAGCAGATCGCCAATGGCAAATACGCGGTAGGTGCCAGGCTGGATATCGTGGCCAAGGACGTGGCGCTTGCTGTGGCCGAAGCCGAGGCGCTGGGTGTGTCGCACTCGGCCGCCGACGGCGTGCAAGCGGTCTGGGCCGCGGCCATGGTCGCGGGTCGCGGAAAGGACGACTTGTCACGCATCGAACAATTCATCACGGCGCAAGCGCGCAAGCAGGATTGACATGGGTCTCGATGCCGAATTCGCTGGGCAGGTCGTGGCTGTCACCGGTGGCGCCAAGGGCATTGGCCAGGCGATCGCTCTGGCCTTTGCCAAGGCGGGCGCCGATCTGTTGATCGTCGGCCGGGATGTCGCTGCGCTGGCCGATACCGTCGGGCAGATCCAAGTCCTGGGCCGCAAGGCCTGTGCTGTACAGGCCGACCTCACGGACGAGCAGCAAGTCGCCCGGATTCCGGAGGCGGTGAACAGCCAGTTCGGCGGCCGCATCGACGTGATGGTGACGGCTGCCGGCATGCGCGACCATCAGAACCTTCCAGTGTCCTCGATGGACATGGCGCATTTCGACGCCGTGATGCGTGGCAACGTGAATGGCTCCTTGCTGCCGATTCGCGCTGTGCTTGCGCAGATGATGGCACGGCGTCGCGGCAAGGTGGTTGCGTTGAGCGGTGTGTTCGGGTTGCGCGGGCGCATCAACCATGCCGGCGGCTGCGCGTCCAAGTGGGCGCTGGAAGGCCTGGCGCGGGTGTTGGCCATCGAGCTCGGGCCACACAATATCAATGTCAACGCAGTCTGCCCCGGATATGTGGAAGGCCCGCGCTCCTCGCTGGGCATTGCCAAGATGGCCGCCGCCCGCGGCGTGACGCCAGAAGAAGCACGGGCCGAACTGGAAAACGTGACCGTGCTCAAGCGCCTGTCAACGCCCGACGACATTGCCAACGCGGTGATGTTTTTGGCCAGCGACCGCGCCCGCAATGTGACCGGGCAGGACCTGGTCGTGGATGCCGGGTGGACCCTCTGAGGGTGTGATTCGTACGCGGACCAGTTTTTCTCGCAGACAGACCATGTAACTGAGTGTGAGGCAGACGCGGCCCTCGCCAGCGCATGTCAGACTCGTAACAGGGGAATCGTGCGTGTAGTGCCGTCTGGCACTGCATGTGCGTTGTCCTGAGAGTTCCGCGGCAGAGCTGCGATCAATTTCATCGATCCACAAATGGAGACTTCCTTCTTGACCCATCCCAAAGTTCCCCGCCGCCAGGTAGTCGCCGGCTTGTGCCTGGCTCTAGTGACCGGCACTGGCGCGCACGCGCAGACCTTTCCCAACAAGCCCATCACCCTGGTTTCGCCATACCAGGCGGGCGGCAGCGCGGATGGTATCGCCCGTGCCATTGCGGACGCGGCCTCCAGGGAGTTGGGCCAACCCGTCATCGTCGAAAGCAAGCCTGGCGCTGAAGGCCTGGTCGGTGCGCAGGACGTCGCCAAGGCGCAGCCCGACGGTTACCGCGTACTTTGGGGCGGCGCCGGATCGCTGATGATCGTGCCCGCCTTGCGCAAGGATCCGCCATTCGACCCGGTCACCATGTTCACGCCCATCGCCGCGTCTGTCGATTTTTCGTTCTTTCTGTATGTGCACCCCAGCTTTCCGGCCAAGGACATGAAGGAGTTCGTTGCATACGTCAAGGCCAATCCCGGCAAGGTGGCGTACGGGACCGGCAACAACCAGGGCCTCCTGACCATGGCGGACGTGTCACTCAAGCACAAGCTTGACATGGTGAAGGTTCAATACAAGGGCGAGACCGGTGCTGCGCCAGACCTGTTGAGCAACCGTGTGCAGGCGATCTGGGCGACGACCTCGATGTTGGGTTTCGCCAAGGAAGGCAAGCTGCGCATTCTGGCGACCACCTTGCCCAATCGCAGTCCGTTGCTGCCGGACGTACCGACCATGAAGGAAGCCGGCGTGCCGGACGTCGAGTTTGGCGGTGGCTGGCTGGGTATCTATGGCCCGGCGGGCATGCCCAAGCCGATCGTGGCGCGCCTGAACAAGGCCTTTGCGTATGCGTTCACCAGCCCGGATGTGCAGACCAAGATATCCAACGCCGGCCTGGTCTATACGCCAATCAACTCTCCGGAACACCTGGCCAAATACACCAGGGACCAGCGTGACCTGTACATCAAGACGGTGAAAGAACTCGAGATCCCGCTGCAGTAGGCACGACTGGACACGCCGCGGTCCATGTCGCGCCAGGGCGCGACATGGACGATGCCGCATCAGAAGGTGTAGGCCAGACGCGTGCCTTCATCGATGGCGCGCTTGGCATCCAGCTCGGATGCAAAACGCGCGCCGCCAATCAGATCGACGTGGATGCCTTTGCTGGCGAGCGCAATGGCCAGGCTCTGTTCGGGAACCTGACCGGCACAGATGACGACATGTTCGACATCCAGAACCTTCGCCTGTCCGTCGAGGGTGTAGTGCAGGCCCGCGTCATCGATCTTGATGTAGTTGCAGCCAGTGAGTGTCTCGACCCCCCGTTTGAGCAGTTTGGTGCGGTGAATCCATCCGGTGCTCTTGCCCAGCCTGGCGCTGGGTTTGGTCGTACCCCTCTGCAGCAAAGTGACCTTGCGCGCCGCGGCTTCTACCACTGGTGGGGCCAGGCCTCCCCGCGTCGAGATCCGGGTGTCCACGCCCCAGGCCTTGAGGAAATGGTCGATGTTCTCCGGTGCTGCGGCCGGAGCAGTCAGCAACTCGGCGACGTCGTGCCCGATCCCGCCGGTGCCAATGACAGCGACGCTGGCGCCGGGCTGGGTGTGTCCCAGAATCACTTCCGCATAACCGACAACCTTCGGGTGTCCGATACCCGGAATTTCAGGCTGCCTGGGTGTGATTCCGGCGGCAATCACGATCCGGTCGAAGCTGCCGTTTTCAAAGCTCTCGGGTGTCGCGCGCGTATTCAATCGGACGTCCACACCTGCCTTCTCCAGGCGTTTCCTGAAGTAGCGCAGCAGTTCGTCGAACTCCTGCTTCTTGCCGGGAATCCGCCTTGCGATGTTCAGCTGGCCACCCACTTCGCTGGAGGCCTCAAAGAGAACGACGTGATGACCACGCTCGGCGGCAGATGTCGCGCAGGCCAGGCCCGCCGGGCCCGAACCTACCACGGCCACAGTCTGCTTGGCTGCTGGCAGAGGTATGTCGAACTCCGCCTCGTGGCAGGCCTTGGGATTGACCAGGCATGTCGCCAGCCTGTCCGTGAAGATATGGTCCAGGCATGCCTGGTTGCAGGCAATGCAGGTATTGATGTCGTCGGACTGGCCGGCCGCGGCTTTCAGCACGAAGTCCGGGTCGGCGAGAAACGGCCGTGCCATCGACACGAGATCTGCATCGCCGCGCGCCAGAATCGACTCGCCGATATCCGGCATGTTGATTCGATTGGATGCCACCACGGGCACTTGCACGGCTGCTTTCAGTCGCCGTGCGGCAAATCCGAAGGCCGCGCGCGGTACCGAGGTGGCAATGGTTGGAACCACCGACTCGTGCCAACCGACCCCTGTATTCAGTACGTCGATGCCAGCGACCTCGACTGCCCGGGCCAGCGTGTCGATCTCGTCGCCGGTCAAGCCGCCTTCGACCAGATCGATCGCCGAAATGCGGTACATGATCAGGAAATCCGGCCCCAGACGCGCGCGGGTGCGACGGACGATTTCAACCGGGAACCGGATTCGGCCGTCCAGCGAACCGCCCCATTCGTCTGTTCGCTGATTGGTTCGTGGCGCGGTGAACTGGTTGATCAAATAACCCTCGGAGCCCATGAGTTCAACGCCGTCATAACCGGCGAGCCGCGCCAGTTCGGCACAACGCACGTAGTCCTCGACGGTCTGCTCGACCTCGGCCGTGCTCAGCGCGCGGGGAACACGCCGGTTGATCGGCGACGAGTTTGCGCAAGGTCCCACGATCTGCGGGTGCTTGGCGTATATGCCCGTATGCAGCACCTGCAGGATGATTTTTGCGCCACCGGCATGAACCGCATCCACCACAGGCGTGTGTTCCGCCAGCTTGTCGTGCGCGTCCAGCACCTGCGCGCCTTCCTCGACCCGCCCCTCGAAGTTCGGGGAAGTTCCACCCGTGATCACCATGGCCACTCCCCCGCGCGCGCGCGCGCCGTAGAAGGCGCACAGGCGCGTGATCGCGTCCGGTTCGTTTTCCAGTCGGGTGTGCAACGATCCCATGATCACCCGATTGCGCAGCACGTGCGCACCCAACCGGATCGGGGAAAGAAGCAGGGGGAACGTCTTGGGCTGATTTGCCATGTTGATGTTGTCAGGTTCAATGGTTCAATGCACGCGCAAGGCGCATGCGTTGCACGAACCGATCTGACGGCGGGATGGATGTGACTGCAAGTGGTCTGTGCCAATGAAGCGCAGCAGGATTCATGCCACACATTTGCAGACTGGCTCTTGTCAGTCGCGCTACGCTGGTGGGGACAATCCTGTGCGCTGTGCGGACACGTCCCGTGCCAGATGTCATTTCCATTGACACCCTGGTCTTCTGTCGCGCCTGTGGTTCCTTCTGACGCATCCATCCCCCCGCCTGCACTACGATTCGTTTGCTCAAGTACTTCGCCAGAGGACACTTCTATCCGGGGCGACGGGGACATTGCTGTTTTGAGGCCACAAAGTGTCATCGACCGCGCCGCCTTTGCTACACTGCGCCCATGTTCATTCACCGCATCAGCATCACAGGTTGCAGCGACCGGGGAGCCTGGCCCTGGCGTGACTCACCTGCTCTGCCCCACCGGCTGATGCCGCGCGCCGACTGACATCCAGGGCCTGCGGCTCGGCCGGGTCCCGGTGTCGCGGGTACAGGCGCGCGTCCTGACCGCACACCACAATTGCCCGACTCGTCGGGTGCTGGATGGATGGCAACCGAACGCCCTGCAACACAGGCGTGCCGGTTCCGCATCGAAAGGTCTGTTGCGTGATTACCGAACTTGAATTCAAGAGCCTGACGGCCCAGGGCTACAACCGCATTCCGCTGATGGTGGAGGCGTTCGCCGACCTGGAAACCCCGTTGTCGTTGTACCTGAAGCTGGCGTTCGCCAAGGGCGACGGCGCCTGCAGCTTCCTGCTGGAGTCCGTTGTCGGCGGCGAGCGGTTCGGCCGCTACAGCTTCATCGGCCTGCCGGCCCGGACCCTGCTGCGCTCCACCGGCTTCGGTGACCAGGCGCGCACCGAAGTCGTCACCGACGGCGTCGTGGTCGAGACCAGCCGGGACAACCCGCTGGACTTCATCGCCAGCTACCAGCAACGTTTCAAGGTGGCGCTGCGTCCGGGCCTGCCGCGTTTCTGCGGCGGCCTGGCGGGATATTTCGGCTACGACACGGTGCGCCACATCGAGAAGAAGCTGGAGTCGACCTGTCCGCCCGACACGCTGGGCTGCCCCGACATCCTGCTGCTGCAATGCGAGGAACTGGCGGTCATCGACAACCTGTCGGGCAAGCTGTATCTCATCGTCTATGCCGATCCGGGCCAGAGCGAGGCTTATGCGAACGCGCGCCGGCGCCTGCGTGCGCTCAAGGAGCAACTCAAGTATTCGGTCAGCGCACCGGTGGTCAAGGCCACGCAGTCGTATCCGCCGGAGCGCGAATTCGCCAAGGCCGACTACCTGCGCGCGGTCGAGACGGCCAAGGGCATGATCGAGGCCGGCGAATTCATGCAGGTGCAGGTGGGCCAGCGCATCAAGAAGCGCTACACCGAGTCGCCGCTGTCGCTGTACCGGGCGCTGCGTTCGCTCAATCCCAGCCCCTACATGTATTACTACCACTTCGGTGACTTCCACGTGGTGGGCGCCAGTCCG
>JBFIDI010000002.1:0-37385 GCA_041581405.1 Burkholderiaceae bacterium | reverse complement strand
GCCGATGAAGTAGACCGGGATCGGCCGCTCGCGCGCGATCGCCGCCTGCACGCCGCCCTTGGCCGTGGCGTCGAGCTTGGTGACGATCAGCCCGGTCAGCCCGAGCGCGTCGTCGAAGGCCTTGACCTGGTTCAGCGCGTTCTGGCCGGTATTGCCGTCGATCACCAGCAGCACCTCGTGCGGCGCCGTCGGATCGGCCTTGGACACGACGCGCCGGATCTTGCGCAATTCGTCCATCAGGTGCAGCTGGGTCGGCAGGCGGCCGGCGGTATCCACCAGCACCACGTCCTTGCCGCGCGAGCGGCCCGCCACGACCGCGTCGTAACTGACGGCGGCCGGGTCGCCGCCTTGCTGGCTGACGATCTCCACCGTGTTGCGGTCGGCCCATACACCGAGCTGCTCCTTGGCTGCGGCGCGGAAGGTGTCGGCAGCCGCCAGCAGCACCGAGGCGCCGCGGTAGCTGAGATGGCGCGTGAGCTTGCCGATCGACGTGGTCTTGCCGGCGCCGTTGACGCCGACCACCATCATCACCGTGGGTTTGGACTCGCCGATGACCAGCGTCTTTTCCAGCGGGGTCAGCAGCGCGGTCAGGCCTTCGACCAGGCAGGCCTTGACGGCCTGCGGGTCCGTGGCCTTGGTATCCTTGACGCGGCGGCGCAGGTCCTCGAGCAGGTGCGCGGTGGCCTTGACGCCGGCATCGGCCAGCACCAGGGCGGACTCCAGTTCCTCGTACAAGGCCTCGTCGATCTTCGTGCCGGTGAAGACGGTGGCGATGTTCGAGCCGGTGCGGCGCAGGCCGGCGCGCAGGCGCTGGGTCCAGGAGGTGCGGGCCGAGACCACCACCGGTGTGTCCTCCTGCGCCTGTCCCGGCGTGGAAAACCGCACCGTGCCCTTCTGGACGATGGAAGGCGGCAGCGTGTCCGGCGCCACCGTGGTGGCGTCCGGGACCACCGTCTTGTCCGGGTCGGGAGTGGCGGGCGGCGATTTTTTCCGGAAAAAACTGAACATTTGCGGCGTTGGTTGACTCCGAGCATTCTATGAAACGTTTCCTGACCTGCCTGGGGCTGCTGGCCAGCCTCGGTGCATCATGGGCCCAGGCCCCCGCATCCATCACCCGCTTCACGCTCGACAACGGCATGGAGGTGATCGTCCAACCCGAGCGCCGCGCACCGACGGCGGTGCACATGTTGTGGGTGCGGGTGGGCTCGATGGACGAGGTGGACGGAACCTCGGGTGTCGCGCACGTGCTCGAACACATGATGTTCAAGGGCACGCCGTCGCTGGCGCCCGGCGAATTCTCGCGCCGCGTCGCGGCGCTGGGCGGACGCGAGAACGCGTTCACCGCGCGGGACTACACGGGTTATTACCAGCAGATACCGGCCGACCGGCTGCGCGAGGTGATGCAGCTCGAGGCCGACCGCTTCGCCAACAGCCAGTGGCCGGACGCCGAGTTCACGCGCGAGATCGAGGTCGTCAAGGAAGAGCGGCGCATGCGCACCGAGGACAATCCCCGCGCCCGGGTCTACGAGGCCCTGAACGCCGCGACCTTCGTCGCCTCGCCGTACCGGCGCCCCATCGTCGGGTGGATGAACGATCTCGATGCGATGACGGCCGACGACGTGCGCGCCTTCCACAAGCGCTGGTATGTGCCGGCCAATGCCGCCGTCGTCATCGCCGGCGACGTCGACCCGCAGCAGGTGCGCGTTTGGGCGCAGCAGACCTATGGCGCGATTCCGTCGGCCGCCGTACCGGTGCGCAAGCCCCGGCTCGAGCCGCCGCAATCGGGCCTGCGCCGGATCGAGGTCAAGGCGCCGGCCGAGCAGGCCTACACGGTGCTGGCGTTCAAGGTGCCCGGCCTGGAGGCGGCGGCGCTGGGCGGCGGCGATGTCACCGAGCAGACCCGCGATGCGCTGGCCCTGACCGTGTTGTCGGCCGTGCTCGACGGTTACCGGGGTGCGCGGCTGGAGCGTGCGTTGACGCAAGGCACGGATCGCGTGGCCGACCGCGCCGGCGCCGGCTACGGCCTGTGGGGCCGCGGCCCGCAGTTGTTTTCGCTCGACGGCGTGCCGGCCCAGGGCCGCACGGCGGCCGAGGTCGAGGCCGCGTTGCGCGAACAGGTGGCGCGGATTGCGCGCGAGGGCGTGTCGGCCGAGGAACTGGCGCGCGTGAAGACGCAATGGATGGCCTCGGAGGTCTACAAGCTCGATTCCCTGTTCAGCCAGGCGCGGGCGCTGGGCAGTTATTGGGCACTCGGGCTGCCGCTGGACGCCGGCGAGCGACTGGTCGCGCTGCTGCGCGACGTCACGGCCGAGCAGGTGCAGGCGGTGGCAGGGCGGTATTTCGGCGACGATCAACTGACGGTGGCGGTGTTGCGTCCGCAGCCGGTCGATGCCAGCCGCAAGCCGCGACCCGCGGCCGCCGGCATGCGCCACTAGGTTCCATCATGATGAAAAACACGTTTCGTTGTCTGGCGGTTGCCGCCGCCCTTGCCCTCGGGTTCGTCTCCGTTGCCGTCGCAGCGATTCCGATCGAGCACTGGACCCAGCCCGGTGGTGCGCAGGTCTACCTGGTGCAAAGCCGCAACCTGCCGATGGTCGACGTGCAGATCGACTTCGATGCCGGAGACCGGCGCGACCCGGCCGACAAGGCCGGCCTGGCCTCCGTGACCGCGGCCATGGCCTCGCGCGGCATCCGCGCGAGCGCCGCCGGACCGGCGCTGGACGAAAACGCCCTGGGCGAAGCCTGGGCCGATCTCGGCGCGTCGTTCGGCGCCAGCGCCGGCAACGACCGCATGGGTTTCTCGCTGCGCAGCCTGACCTATCCGGACCTGCTGCCGCGTGTGATCGCACTGGCTGCGCGCCAACTCGGCGCGCCGGCGTTTCCCGATGCGGTCTGGCAACGCGAACGCGAGCAGTTGATCGCGTCGATCAAGGAGTCGGACACCCGGCCGGCCACCGTCGCCGCCAAGGCGTTCGCGGCTGCCGTCTACGGAGACCACCCCTACGGCTATCGGCCGACCGAAGCCAGCCTGTCGGCCATCGGGGTCGACGACATGCGTGCCTTGTACCAGCGCGCGATCCGGCCGTGCCGTGCCAAGGTCTCGATCGTCGGCGACGTCTCGCGCGAACAGGCCGATGCGCTGGTCACGGGCCTGTTCGCGCACCTGGGCGCGTCGTCCGACGGCACCGCCTGTGCGCCGTTGCCGCCGGTGCCCGAGGTCGCAGCCTTGACGCAGCCGGGTGAAACCCGGGCGATCCCGTTCGACTCGGCCCAGGCCCATGTGCTGATCGGCCAGCCCGGTATCCGGCGCAACGATCCGGACTTCCTGGCGTTGACGGTGGGCAACTACGTGCTCGGCGGCGGCGGCTTCGTCTCGCGCCTGTATGCCGAGGTGCGCGAGAAGCGGGGCCTGAGCTACAGCGTCTACAGCTACTTCGCACCGGGCCTGCATGCCGGCGCGTTCACCGTCGGTCTGCAGACCCGGCCCGACCAGGCCGCGCAGGCCATTGCCCTGTCGCGCGAGATCGTCACGCGTTTCGTGCAGGAAGGGCCGTCCGAGCAGGAGTTGCAGGCGGCCAAGTCCAACCTGATCGGTGGTTTCGCGCTGCGCCTGGACAGCAACCGCAAGCTGCTCGACAACGTGGCCAACATTGCGTGGAACGATTTGCCGCTCGACTACCTCGACACCTGGACCGCGGCCGTCGAACGACTGAGCGTGGCCGACGTCAAGGCCGCGTTTGCGCGCGTATTGCGCCCGCAGACCATGGTCACCGTGGTGGTCGGGGCACGCGACAAGTCGCCTTGATGCGCGTGCGCCGCATCGCGTGCGCGCCGTCGGCCGGGTGGCCGGGCCGACAACGCGCCATGGGCCCGGGTTAAGCTCGCCGCCATGGTCAAGCATGTTTCCCAAGCCGCGCGGCATCGCGACAGCGGCGCCAAGCCAACGGCCCGCACGGCCGGAGCGGCACCGAATCCGTCGGGCGCCCATGTCGTGCGCATCGTGGGCGGGCGCTGGAAGCGGACCCGCCTGCCGGTGCTTTCGCGCCCGGGCCTGCGTCCGACACCGGACCGTGTGCGCGAGACGGTCTTCAACTGGCTGGGTCAGGACCTGGGCGGCTGGCGCTGCGTCGATGTGTTCGCGGGCACCGGGGCGCTGGGCTTCGAGGCCGCCTCGCGCGGCGCCGCCGAGGTGTTGATGTTCGAGCAGGACCGGGCCCTGGTGCTGCAACTGGCGCAGGTGCAGCAGCGGCTGCAGGCCGACATGGTGCGGATCCAGCGCGGCGACGGTGTCGCCCTGTTGCGCGGCCTGCCCGCGGCCAGTGTGGACGCGGTGTTTCTCGATCCTCCGTTCGATGCTGCGGACCTGTTCGCCCCGGCGCTGGCCGCGGCCACGGCCGCACTGCGTCCCGACGGCGCGGTCTACCTGGAGGCGCCGGCGGCGTGGGACGATGCCATGGCTGCGTCGTGCGGGCTGGTCGTGGTGCGCCATCTGAAGGCCGGCATGGTGCACGCGCACCTGATGCGGCTCGCCGGTACACGCCATGCATAATGCAGCGCATGAGTCGTTCTGACGACGGTTCCCTGGAGCGATCCATGCAAAACCAGATCATTGCTGTTTATCCGGGGACTTTCGACCCCATGACCCTGGGCCACGAGGACGTCGTGCGGCGCGCCGCGCAGTTGTTCAGCCGCATCATCGTGGCCGTCGCGGCCGGGCACCACAAGAAGGCGATGTTCTCGCTCGAGGAGCGTGTCGAGATGGCGCGCGAGGTCGTGCGCCCGTATCCGCATGTCACGGTCGAGAGCTTCAACGGCCTGATGCGTGACTTCGTCGTCGCGCGTGGCGCCAAGGCCATGGTGCGCGGCCTGCGCGCCGTGACCGACTTCGACTACGAGTTCCAGCTCGCCGGCATGAACCGTTCGCTGATGCCCGACGTCGAGACCGTTTTCCTGACCCCCAGCGACAAGTACCAGTTCATCTCGAGCACCTTCGTGCGCGAGATCGCGGTGCTCGGCGGCGAGGTCGACAACTTCGTCGAACCGTATGTGTTGCGGCGACTGACCGAAAAGGTGCAGTCGCTCAAGGCGCCGTCGCAGCCCGCTGGCTGACGCGCGCCTGTCGTCATCGAGCGGCGCCCGTCGTCGCGGCGAGCGGGGGCAGGCGCTCCAGCCATTGCAGCAGCAGCGCATTCACGCGCTCGGGCTGCTCCATGGTCAGCATGTGACCGCATTGCTCGAGCATTTCCAGCTGCGCCTGCGGCACCAGTGCGGCGATCTCGCGCGAGCACTCCGGCGGCGTCAGCTGGTCGGCTTCGCCACACACCACGAGCACCGGGCAACGCAGCGCGGGCAGGTGCGCGCGCGCGTCGGGCCGGGCCATGATGGCGCGGTTCTGGCGGATCAGTTGTTCCGCGCCGGCGTTCATGACGAAATCCAGGTAACGCTGCACCAGTGTCGTGTCGGCGGCGTGCTTGGCATGGAAGGCCAGCGGCACGTTGGCCCGCAAAACCTCGGCAGCGCGCCCGTCGGCAAACAGCCCGATGGCGGCTTCGCGCAGGGCCCGGATGTCGTCGGTCTCCGGCCGCGCCGAGCTGCCGAGCAGGGCCAGGCCGCGAATGCGCCCGGGCGCCTGATGCGCCACCTGCATCGCCACGATGCCGCCCATCGACGCACCGCACAGGACCAGGTCGCCGGGGTGTTCTTCCAGCAGCGTGCGCGCCATGGTTTCTATCGTGTCGCAACGCGCATGCACATCGGTCACGTGGGGCCGCAGATGCGCGGGCATTGCGGCGAGTTGCGATTGCCACATCACGTGGTCGGAGGCGAGGCCTGGAAGCAGGATCAGTTGGGTCATTGCAGGTCCGGATGCGCCGGGGGCTACGGATATCCCCGGCCGGGTGGTCGTGGTCAGGGGGAATTATCCGATGTGCACCGGCCGACACGGTATGCTGGGAACCGGATGTCGAATTACGTGAACGGAGAATCACCATGAAGCTGTTGTTGCCGGTCGATGGATCGGATGTTTCCCTCAAGGCCGTGCAGGTGGCGATGTCGCTGCTGCAGCAGGGCCTGGCCGCCGAGATCGTGCTGGCCAACGTGCAGGAGCCCGCCAATCTGTACGAAATGATGACCGCTCCCGATCCGGAGGTGCTCGAGCGGGTCAGCCAGGCGGCCGGCGCCGACATCCTGGAGCCGGCGCAGGCGATGCTGACGATGGCCAAGATCGCCTACGAGTCCGAGGTGGCCGGTGGCGACCCGGCGCATACCATCATCGATATCGCCGAGCGTTACGGTTGCGACATGATCGTCATGGGCGCGCGTGGCACCAGCGCCTTGCGCAGCGCACTGCTCGGATCGGTGTCCAACGAGGTGCTGCACGCGGCCCGGGTGCCGGTGATGATCGTCAAGCCGGATGAGGAAAAGGATCCGTCCGACGAGGAGAGCCAGGCGTGAACGTCCGGCGCGGGGGGCCGCGCGTCGGATAATCGAGCCATGACCGAATTGATTCTGATCCGCCACGGCGAGACCGACTGGAACCGGGAGCTGCGGTTCCAGGGGCAGATCGACGTGCCCCTCAACGCCATGGGTTTCGAGCAGGCGCGCCGCGTCGCCGAGCGCCTGGCCGGCGAGACGGTGCAGCACCTGGTGTGCAGCGACCTGCTGCGCACCCGCCAGACGGCCGAGGCGCCGTCCCGGCAACTGGCGCTGGCGCCGATCGCGGATCCGGGCCTGCGCGAACAGGGTTTCGGTATCGTCGACGGTTTGCGGGTCGAGGACATCCAGCAGCGGTTCCCGCAGGAATGGACCCACTGGACGGCGTTCGATGCCGACTACGCGTTTGATGGCGGCGAATGCACACGGGTGTTTCACGCCCGGGTGATGACGGCGCTGCGACGCCTGGCGCGCGAACGACTGGGGCAGCGCTTGGTGGTGGTCACCCATGGCGGGGTGCTCGACATGGTGTACCGCACGGCCACCGGCCAATCGCTGTCCGGGCCACGCCAGAGCGTGATTCCCAATGGCGGCATCAGCCGCGTGCGGCTCGACGATGCCGCGGTCGAGATCCTGAGCTGGGCCGAGACGCAGCATCTCGAAGGCATGCCGGCGCAGCCGGTATACGACCAGCGCAAGCTGGCGCCCGCGGTTCAGACGGAAACGGTCAGTTCCAGCATGGAGTAGCAGCGTTGCGCCATCCGGCGCAGCCTGCGCGATTGCGGCTGCTGGTTCACGCGCGGCTGCAACTGCTGCTGTGCGGCATTCCAGTGGCCCGAACGCATCAACGCATCGAGATGGATCTGCTCGAACAGGTCGCGCTGCGCATGGCTGCCGCCGATCTGCAGCAGCTGCGGCAGGGCCTGGCCCAGCGCATCGATCGCCTGCGCATGGCGGCCCTGGGCATGGGCCATCAGCCCGTGGGCGGCCGGCACTGCAACCTGTCGCCAGATTGCGTTCGCACCACCGTCGCCGGCTTGTGCTCCCCGGCGCTCGATGTTGTGCAGCAGGGTCTGCGCCTGCGGCCGGCCGGCCCGGGCCAGGCCATACAGGTATTGCAGGTCGAGGAACGGCAACACCTGGTCGTCGAGCCGCTGCGCGATGTGGTCGGCCACGTCCTGCCAGCGCTCGCCGACGTCGATGCCGGCCAGCTCCAGCCGCGCCAGCAGCGATACCGCGCCGATCTGGTCCTGTGAATACGACTTGACGACACCCCAGACCTGCTCGTCGTAGGTCTGCAGCGCAAGATCGTCCATGCCCAGGTCGATCGCGAACAGCGCCAGATGCCACCAGTTGTGCGTCACCATGAAGGAATTGAGCTGTGTCCAGGTCGCACTGCTGTGCTCCATGAACTGCAGACCCTCGCTCAGCCGGCCCTGGGTCAGCATCACGTGGGCCAGCGCGTGCTGGGCCCAGGGTTCACGTTCGGTCATGGCCAGGGCCTTGCGGGCCGCGGCCTCGGCCTGTGGCATCAGGTGGCATTGTTCCCAGCCGAAAGCGGCCATGCCGTGCATCTGCGGCACGTCGGCGCAGGCCGGCAACGCGGCCTGCGCGAGCCGCAACATGCCGGCCGCGTCGCCGATGTTGAAGCGGTGGTATTGCCCGAGCTTGACCGACACCAGGTCGCGCGGATGCAATCGCGCCTGCTCGTCGTGCAACGCCATCGCACGCGCGATGTCCCCGTCGACCCAGCACGCGATGGCTTCGACGAAGCGCTGCTCGCGTTCGCTCGCTTGCGGAGCGGCGGCGCGGGCCGCATCGATGAACGGGCGCGCATGGAGCGGGCCTTCGCGCGACTCGGCAAACATGTGCAGCGCCGCGCAGCAGGCCTGCACGATCGCACTGCGATCGCGCTCGGCTGCCGTCAGGATGTTGACCGCGCGCGCCTCGCAGGCGATGAATCCGCCGACGAAGTCGTCCAGTGCGGCCAAGCTGGCCCGGTCCTGCAGATGGACCGGGTTGCCCAGGCAGTCCTGTGTCGTCATCCTCCCCAGGACAGCGCCGACAGGTCGTTGGCGAAGATCGGCACGTCCTTCCACAGGCCCTTGACGTTCTTGTTCGCCACCGTGACCCACTGCGGCTGGTACAGGAAGCCGTTCACCGCCTCGTTGGCCAGCATGCGTTGCGCCTCGGCGAGCAGCTTGGCGCGTTCATCGGCGCGCGGCGAGTTCTGGATGCGATCGTACAGGGCGTCGAATTTCGGGTTCTCGTAGCCCCAGTAGTAGTCCTTGCGCGAGTAGTTGCCCAGGTCGAACGGCTCCACGTGCGAGACGATGGTCATGTCGTAGTTCTTGCTGCCGTAGACACCGCTGAGCCACTGCGCCCATTCGACGTTCTCGATCTTGGCGATGATGCCGATCTTGGCCAGCTGCGCGGCGATCACCTCGCCGCCCTGGCGGGCGTACGGTGGCGGCGGCAGCTTGAGCGAGAGCTCCAGCGGCGTCTTGATGCCGGCCTCGGCGAGCAGCGCCTTGGCCTTGTCGATGTTGAACGGGTTGATGCCGGTGGTGTCGACGTAACCGAAGGCTCCGGGCACGTAGTGGCTGCCGATCGGCGCGCCATAACCGTCGCCGGCCCCGTCGATCACCGCCTTGCGGTCGATGGCCATGGAGATGGCGCGTCGCACGCGCACGTCGTCCAGGGGTTTCTTCTTGTTGTTGAACGCCAGGATGGTCTTGGCGCGCGAGCCGCCGATGATGACCTGGAAGCGCGGATCGCTCTTGAACTGCGGCACGCCACGCGGCGTGAAGCGCGGGAAGGCATCGACGTCGCCGGCCAGCATGGCGGCGATCTGGGCGGCCGGGTCGCTGATGAAGCGGAACGTGACCTTCTTCATCTTGATTGCCGACGCATGGCGATAACCGTCCCACTTGGACAACACGACCGACGAGCCCTTGTTCCAGGTGTCGAGCTTGAACGGTCCGGTGCCCACGGGCTTGGTGCCGTTGGTCTCGGCGGTGCTGGGTTCGACCATCACGGCCGTGCCCTGGCCCAGCTGGAACAGCAGTTCGGGGTTGATCTCGTTGTTCAGGATCACGACCGTATGCGGGTCGATCACCGCGACACGCGCAAACTTGGCGTAGGTGCGCTTGTCCTTGTTGACGCTCTTCTCGGCGGCGGCGCGTTCGAACGAGAACTTGACGATGTTCGCATCGAAGGGCACGCCGTTCTGGAACTTGGCATCCTTGCGCAGGCGGAAGGTATAGGTCTTGAGGTCGGGCGAGATTTCCCAGCTCTCGGCCAGCAGCGGCGTGATCGAGCCGTCGCTGTTGATCTTGACCAGCGTCTCGAAGATGTTGTAGAGCGAGATCTCGGCAATGGCCGCGGCGGCGCCGCCGGTCGGGTCGAGTCCGGGCGAGGGCTCGAGCGCCATCGCCATGACGATGCTGTCTTTTTTCGACTGCGCCTGGGCGGCGAACGGCACCGTGGCCAGGGCGGCCGTTGCGAGCGAAGTGGTGAGTACGGAGCGGCGATTGACCATGATCCAAGTTTCCTTTCAGTGGGTTTCCGGATGACCGCAAGAGGGCGCGGTGCCAAATTCAGACAATAGCATGACGACTGCGGCCCGGGTAGCGCCCGGCGTCACAAATATCCCTCGCCGACGGCCCGGCGCTGGTGTGTTCATGCCGCGGAGGTTGTCGCGGCGGTACCGCGCTCGGTCCCGGGCGTGGCGCCGGCGGACTGCGGAAAATGGCAGGCCACCAGATGCCCGGGGGCGAGGGTCTGCAGTTCCGGCCGTGCCGCATCACACTGCGGTTGTGCGTTCGGGCAGCGGTGGGCGTAGGGACAGGCGCCGGGCAACTGGGCGCGGGGCGTGACGGCGTGGGTGCGCTTGCGCTGGTCGCCCACGGCGCGGGGCTCCATGCGCGGGACGGCGTCGAGCAGCGCACGGGTATACGGATGGGCTGCATTGCGAAACAGCATCTGCGGCGTGCCGCGTTCGACGATCCGGCCCTGGAACACCACGGCCACTTCGGCACACAGGTGGTCGACGACGGCCAGGTCGTGGCTGATCAGCAGGTAGGTGACGTCGAATTCGGCCTGCAGGTCCTGCATCAGGTTCAGGACCTGGGCCTGCACCGAGACGTCGAGTGCGCTGACCGGCTCGTCGGCGACGATCAGCCGCGGGCGGGTGATCAGCGCGCGGGCGATGGCGATGCGCTGGCGCTGGCCGCCGGAGAATTCGTGCGGGTATTTCTCGAGGTCGGAGGCGCGCAGGCCGACCGATACCAGTACTTCGCGGGCCTTGCGGGCCTGCTCCTGCCGCGTGGTGTCGCCTTGTGCCTGCAAGGGCTCGGTGACGATGCGCAGCACGGTCTGGCGCGGATCCAGCGAACCATACGGGTCCTGGAACACCATCTGGAAGTCGCGACGCGCATGGCGCAGCGCCTGGGCATCGAGCGTGGCCATGTCGCGCCCGAGGATGCGCACGCTGCCGCTGGTGGGTGACTCCAGGGCCATGACCAGGCGCGCCAGCGTGGACTTGCCCGAGCCCGATTCGCCGACGATGCCCATGCTGCGCCCGGCCTGCATCGTGAAACTCACGCCCTGCAAGGCATGCACCAGCGGCGCCGGCTGCCACAACTTCTCGCGCGGCAGCTTGTAGGTGCGGGTGACCTGGTCGACGACCAGCAGCGGCGCGTTCGTGGCGCCCTTGTCGGTTTGCGCGGTCGTGGTTGTCGTGGTCATGAGGCGTCCTGCGCCAGTACCGCGTCCAGGCGCAGGCAACTGGCTTCGTGCCCTGCATCGACGGTCTCCGCCGGCGGCCGGGTCGTGAAACAGGCGGGTTGTGCCCAGCTGCAGCGGTCGGCAAACGCACAACCGGCGGGCAGGTCGACCAGTTCGGGGACCGTGCCGTCGATGGTGGTCAGCCGCGTGCCCGCGGGAGCGCCCAGCCGCGGACGCGCGCCGAACAGGCCACGCGTATACGGATGCGCCATGTGACCGAACACGCGCCGCGTGGCTCCGCTTTCGATCACGCTGCCGCCGTACATCACCATCATGCGTTCGACGTTCTGTGCGATCACGCCCAGGTCGTGCGAGATCAGGATCAGTGCCATCGAGCGTTCGAGCACCAGGTCGTGGATCAGGTCCAGGATCTGGCCCTGGATGGTGACATCCAGCGCGGTGGTGGGCTCGTCGGCAATCAGGATGTCGGGCTCGCAGGCCAGTGCCATCGCAATCGTGATGCGCTGGCGCTGGCCTCCGGAGAACTGGTGCGGATAGGCATCGATGCGGCCGGCCGCGTTGGGGATGCCGACCCGCTCGAGCAGGCGGATGGTCTCGGCGCGGGCGGCATCGCGTGCCACGCCGCGGTGCAGGCGCATCGGTTCCGCCACCTGGTCGCCGATGGTATGCACCGGATTGAGCGCGGTCATCGGTTCCTGGAAGATCATGCCGATGCGGTTGCCGCGCAGCCGGCGCAACACGGCATCGCTCTGGCCCACCAGTTCCTGGCCGTCGAAGCGGATGCTGCCGGTGACTTCGGCGTTCTCCGGCAGCAGGCCCATCAGGGCCATCGCGGTGATGGACTTGCCACAGCCCGATTCGCCGACCAGGCCGAGCGTGTCTCCGCGTTGCAGTCCGAAACTGACATGGCGGATGGCGTAGGCCGGACCCCGCTGGGTCTGCAGGCGTACGCTGAGATCGGAGACTTCGAGCATCGGTATCGTGGTGGGTCGGTTCGGTTCAGCGCTTGCGGGCCAGGCGCGGATCCATCAGGTCGCGCAGGCCGTCGCCGAGCAGGTTCAGGCCGAGCACGGCCAGGGCGATGGTGACGCCGGGGAAGACCGCCAGCAGCGGCGCCTGGAACAGCAGCGTCTGCGCCTCGGCCAGCATGCGGCCCCAGGAGGGCTGGGGCGGCTGCGTGCCCAGGCCCAGGTAGGACAAGGCGGCCTCGGCCAGGATCGCGATCGCGAAGCGGATCGTCACCTGCACCGTCAGCACCGACATGATGTTGGGCAACACGTGGTCCATGGTGATGCTCCACGGCCCCTTGCCGCAGGCGCGCGCGGCCAGCACGAACTCGCGCGACCAGGTCGCGTTGGCCGAGGCCCGGGTGATCCGGGCGAAGGTCGGGATGTTGAAGATGCCGATGGCGATGATGGAGTTGACGATGCCGGCGCCGAACACCGCCGTCATCATGATCGCCGACAGGATCGCGGGAAACGCGAACGTGAAGTCCGACAGCCGCATGATCAGTTCTTCGACCCAGCCGCGTCGCGCGGACGCCAGCAGCCCGAGCGCCGTGCCGATGATCAGGCCGATGCCGACCGCGATGACGCCGACCAGGATGGAGTTGCGCGCGCCCACCAGCAACAGCGAAGCCACGTCGCGCCCGAACGCATCGGTGCCCAGCCAGTGCTGCGCCGTCGGCGGCTGCAACTTGCCGGGCAGGTTCATCTCGTAGGGGGACCAGGGTGTCCAGACCAGCGACAACGCGGCGGCCAGTACCAGCAGCAGCGTCAGCACGCCGCCGAACACGAAGCTGCGATGGCCCATGGCGCGGCGCCAGAAGGGCTGCGATCCGTTGGTGGGCGCGGCGCCCGCGGCAGCGACGGTGCCGCTCATGCGAAGGCCTCCGCGCCGCGCGCTGCGGCATTCGCCTTCGGGGCGGCCGTGCGGCTCATACCAAAGCCTCCGCGCGGCGCGCTGCGGCATTCGCCTTCGGGGCGGCCGTGCGGCTCATATGTCACTCGCTTTCACGCGTGGGTCGATGACGGCGTAGAGCACGTCGACGATGAAGTTGACGACGACGACCATCGTGGCCAGGAACATCACGCAGTTGCGCACGACGATCAGGTCCCGGTTGGAGATCGACTGGAAGATGAGCCGGCCCAGGCCGGGCAGGTAGAACACGTTTTCGACGACGATGGTGCCGGCCAGCAGTTCGGCCGATTGCAGGCCCATGATGGTGATGACCGGGATCATCGCGTTGCGCAACACATGGCCCCACAGGGTCGCGCGTTGCGACAGGCCCTTGGCACGGGCGGTGCGGACATAGTCCTCGCGCATCACCTCGAGCACGGCCGAGCGGGTGATACGCGCCAGGATCGCCGCCTGCACCACCGCCAGCGACAGCGCCGGCAGCAGCAGCGAGCGCATCGCCGGAACCACGCCTTCGCTCCAGCCCGGGAATCCTCCGGCCGAGAACCATTGCAGCTTGACCGAGAACAGCAGGATCAGCAGGATGGCGAACCAGAAGTTGGGGATGGCAATGCCGACCTGGGTCAGTCCCATGAGTCCGACGTCGCCGAGCTTGTTGTGGCGCGCCGCGGCATAGATGCCGACCACCAGGGCCAGCACCGTGGTCAGGCACATGGCCATCAAGGCCAGTGGCACGGTCAGCGTCAGACGCTCGAGCATCAAATCGGCCACCGGCGAGCTGTAGGCATAACTGTCGCCCAGGTTGCCGGTCAGCATGCCGACGACCCAGTCCCAGTATCGCTCCCACGCCGGATGGTTGAGGCCGAGTTTCTCGGCCAGCGCGTCCACCGCTTCGGGAGAGGCGTCCGGCCCCATCATGATCTCCGCGGCATTGCCGGGCAGGATCTCCAGGACCAGGAACACCACGATCGAGGCGCCGATCAAGGTCGCGATCAGCGTCAATATGCGCTTGAGAAGAAACGGCCCCATGTCGTGGCCGTATCAGGCGAGGTGCAAGCGGCGGCCCGCGAGCGGCGAGTGCATCCACGCACTGCGAGCAGGGTTGAACGACGGACTCATTCGATGGCGCGGATAATGGATACCGAAGCGCCAACCCCAGGCAACTCCGCACGAATACGGGTACGAAGTTCCATGTCTTTGATCATTACCGACGAGTGCATCAACTGTGATGTGTGTGAGCCCGAGTGCCCCAACGAGGCGATCTATCTCGGGCAGGAAATTTATGAGATCGATCCGTCCAAGTGTACAGAATGTGTTGGCCATTTCGACGAGCCGCAATGCGTTCAAGTGTGTCCTGTGGCCTGTATTCCGGTGCATCCGGACTTCATCGAGGACAAGGAGACCTTGTGGCGCAAGTTCCGTCGCCTGCAAGCGCAGAGCAGGCCCGCGGATTGACGCCGCGCGGCCGCAGGCTGGCGCGGCTCAGCGCACGGCCTGGCACGTGACCGCAGCACGTCACTCGTGTTTCGCGGCGGCGGGTGGCCTGGCTTTCACGGGTTTCTTTTTCTGCTCCTGCTGCACCGATGCGGTGAAATCGCCGGCCTCTTTCGGCTGACGCCTGGCACGGGTCTTGCCAGTAGTCTTGGATGCGGCCTGCGGGATTGCAGGTCTTGTCGTGGCCTGGGCCAGCGGTCCTGCATGGCCGTTGTGCGCGGCGCCCTTCGATGGTGCGTGCGCGCGCTCGGCCGCCAGCCGGTCGCGTTCCATCCGGTCGGCCTGCCGCATGGCCTGCGTCGTGGCCGCGTCGGTCTGTGCCTTCTGGTCCGCCGTGCGCCGGTCGTCGGCGTCGAGCACGATGCCATCGGTGCAAGGCAACTGGCTGTAGACGTTGCCGCACCGGTAGATGGCCTGCGCCTGCAGCACGGCCGGTGCCAGCACGAGCAGGATTGCGGCCAACGGCCGGTGGTGTGCGGATGCGCCCATGGTGATGCTCCTCCCGTTCAGGGTGCGGGAGCACGGCGGCAGGCGGCGAACAGGACGTGCCGGCGTCAGCTCCCCTTGTCGGGAGCATTCTGCTTGGCCGGTCGCGTGTGCAGCAACATCGTCGCCTTCGCAACCTCATCATTTAGCAGGAAGGGCAAGGCCTGCATGGATCGTTCGATGCATTCGTCGATGGCCTGCCGGTGCGCGAGCATCGGCTTCTTGAGCACCCAGTTGACGACTTCGGACTTCACGCCCGGGTGGCCGATGCCCAGCCGCAGTCGCCAGTAGTCGTCGCTGCCGAGCTGGTCGTGGATATCGCGCAAGCCGTTGTGCCCCGCATGGCTGCCGCCACGCTTGAGCCGCATCTGCCCGGGAACGATGTCGAGTTCGTCGTGTGCGACCAGGATCTCGTGCGGCGCGATCTTGAAGAAGCGCGCCAGTGCCGCGACCGAGCGACCGGACAGGTTCATGAAGGTCTGCGGCTTGAGCAGCCAGATCGTCTTGCCCTGGAACGTGGTGCGTGCGGCCATTCCATGCCAGGCCTTGTCCTGCGTCAGCGTCACCCGCAACTGGTCCGCCAGCGCGTCGATCCACCAGAAACCGGCGTTGTGCCGGGTGTCCGTGTATTCAGGGCCCGGATTGCCCAGGCCGACAAACAGCTTGATCATGGTCGTGCGATTATCGGTGCCGCAAAAGGCAACGGCCCACCAGGGGTGGGCCGTTGATCGTACCGGCAAGCCGGTGCGGCGAAGATTATTTCTTCGCGGCGGGCGCCTTGGCGTCGGCGGCAGGTGCCGCCTCGGTCGTGGCATCCGTGCTGCTGCCGCCGCCGCCGCCTTCGGCTGCCGGCACCACGACGGAGACCAGCACCGGGTTCATGACGCCACCCTTGATGACCGGCGTCACGCCCTTGGGCAACTTGATGTCCTTCAGGTGCACCGAGCCGCCCTTGACCAGGTGCGACAGGTCGACTTCGATGAACTCGGGCAGGTTCGACGGCATGCAGGACACGTCGAGTTCATTGGCGACGTGGTTGACCAGGCAGTGGTCGAGCTTGACGGCCGGCGACTCTTCTTCGCCCTTGTAGTGCAGCGGCACCTTGAGGTGCAGCTTGGTACGGGCAACCACGCGCTGGAAGTCGGCGTGCAGGATCAGTTGCTTGAACGGATGCATCTGCAGGTCACGCAGCAGCACCTTGGTGGTGGTGCCATTGAGTTCCATGTCCAGGATGGACGAGTGGAAGGTTTCCTTCTTGATGGCCTGCCACAAGGCGTTGTGATCGAGCTCGATCAGTTGCGGTTCGCCATCGCCACCGTAGACGATGGCCGGCGTGCGCCCGGTGATGCGGAGACGGCGGCTCGCACCCGTCCCCTGCTTGGCGCGCTCGAAAGCGACAAATTTCATGATTCACTCCAAAAGGAATCCGCCGCGACCAGCAGGATTCCGGCTAATAAAAGCGGGCTGCCGGTCGTCCGGCGAGCCCGCCACACATGCTCCGGCCAGGTTGCCCCTAGAAGAGGTTTTCCTGGTCCGAGAACAAACTCATCACCGAGTCGCCGGTCGCGATGCGCTGGATCGTCTCGGCGATCAGCGGGGCGACGGTCAACTGGCGGATCTTGCGGCACGCCTGGGCGGCGTTGCTCAGCGGAATGGTGTCGGTGACGACCACTTCGTCGAGCGCGTTGCCCTGCGCGATCCGTTCGATGGCGGGACCCGAGAAGATCGGGTGCGTGCAATACGCATAGACCATCTTCGCTCCGCGCTCCTTGAGCACCTCGGCCGCCTTGACCAGCGTGCCGGCGGTGTCGATCATGTCGTCCATGATGACGCAGTTGCGGCCTTCGATCTCGCCGATGACATGCATCACTTCGCTGACGTTGGCCTTGGGGCGGCGCTTGTCGATGATGGCCAGGTCGCAACCGAGTTGCTTGGCCAGCGCACGGGCCCGCACCACGCCGCCCACGTCGGGCGAGACGACGATCAGGTCGTCGTAGTTCTTCTGGCGCAGGTCACCGAGCAGCACCGGCGAGGCGTAGATGTTGTCGACGGGTATGTCGAAGAAACCCTGGATCTGGTCGGCATGCAGGTCCATCGTCAGCACGCGCGCGACACCGACGGTCTGCAGCATGTTGGCCACGACCTTGGCCGTGATCGGCACCCGTGTCGAGCGCGGACGGCGATCCTGGCGCGCATAACCGAAATACGGGATCACGGCGCAGATCCGCTCGGCAGACGCGCGCTTGAGCGCGTCGACCATGATGAGCAGTTCCATCAGGTTCTCGTTCGTCGGTGCACAGGTGCTTTGCACCACGAACGCGTCGCGGGCACGCACGTTCTGGTTGATCTCGACCGTGACTTCACCATCCGAGAATCGGCCAACCTTGGCGGCGCCCAGCGCAATGCCCAGGTGGTGTGCAATGTCGGCCGCCATCAGCGGATTGGCATTGCCGGTGAAAACCATGAAGTCTGGGGGTGGCGCGGCCTGCATGAGTATCTCGGCGATCGGGTCAGGGTTTTGGCCGGCCACTTGCGCAACCGGCGCGGACATCATATTTGGCAGGGGAGGAAGGATTCGAACCTTCGCATGCTGGAATCAAAATCCAGTGCCTTAACCAACTTGGCGACTCCCCTACACAGGTCGACAGCAATACTGCCTACCGTCAATCCATCTCTTGGGCCCACCCCGACAGGGGATGCGCCTCCAAACCACCACACCACCGTGCCTCGAAACCGGCCGGAGCTCCCAGGGGAACCGCCGGATCCAGGGCCGTATTCGCTGGTGCCCAGGCAAATACCGCACTGCCTGAACCCGTCATGCGGCCATCCAGTCCTTGCGCGGCCAGCCAATCAAGGGCTTGGGAAACTCCTGGGCAATGTCGGATCGCAATCGACTGCATGTCGTTGCGCCCAAACACCCGGGGGTTTGCAGCAAAGCCTGAAATTATAGCCACGTCAGAGTCGCGTTTCAGATCAGGGTCCGAAAAAATCGTCTGCGTGGGCAAACCGTGCGGCGGTTTTACCACAAGAAAACGACCCGTTTCGATGTCCAGCGGGGTCAGTTGCTCGCCGATGCCTTCCACCCACGCGTTGCGTCCGCCCAGGAAGAACGGCACGTCGGCGCCCAGCGTCAACCCGATCTCCAGCAGGCGTGGCAGCGGCAACTGCAGCTTCCACAACCGGTTGAGCGCGAGCAGGCAGGATGCGGCATCCGATGATCCGCCGCCCATGCCGGCCTGGGCCGGTATCGACTTCTCGATGCCGATGTGTGCGCCCCATCGGGTGCCGCAGGCGGCCTGCAACGCGCGTGCCGCGCGCACGGTCAGGTCGTCCGCGGGCAGCGGCGTGTGCAGGTCCTCCCGGCTGATCGCGCCGTCGGCGCGCTGTTCGAAGTGCAGGGTATCGCACCAGTCCACCATCATCAGCGCCGATTGCAGCAGGTGGTAACCATCGTCGCGCCGCCCGGTGACATGCAGGAACAGGTTGAGCTTGGCCGGTGCCGGCACGTCGTACAGATGCTTCATCGTGATGGTGCCGCAGCCGGGTTCAATCGAGCACCAGGCGCATCTGCACGGTCGGCAGCGGCTGGTTGCGCTCGGCCACCAGCTTGCCGTCGGCCAGCCCTTGCAGGTCGGCGGTCCAGCCCTCGGCATGGCTGTCGCGGCCCGCCAGCCATTCGAACAGGCTGCCGATCGGCAGCTCGGTGCCGGTGGCTTCGCGTGTCAGGGCGGCGATCGATTCGAACCCGCGTTGTTGTCCGTTCCATTGCAGCTGCGCCTGTCCAGGCGCCCAGGCCATGCGCGCAAGCGTCGAGCCCATCGGCGAGAACAGCGACAACTCGCCGGTGTGCGCATTGCCGCGCAGGTCGAAGCCGGCATGAAAGGATTGCACCGGTTCGGAGTCGATGCGCAGCGCCAGGCGTCCGCTCCATTGGGTGCGCAGGGCATCGGGCACGGCGGGCACGCGCGGCGCTTGTGCGCAGGCCGCAAGGACCAGCACCAGGCCCAGGCTCAGCCAGTGTCGGCGCGGCAGGCTCATCACAGGTTGACGCGAAAACGCTTGATGGTCTCGAGCAGGGTCTCGTTGTCGGCGTTGAGGCCCAGCCCTTCGCGCCATACGGCAATGGCTTCGTCCTTCTGGCCCAGGACCCACAAGACCTCGCCCAGGTGGGCGGCGATCTCGGCGTCGGGCTTGTCGGCATAGGCCTTCTTCAGGATGCGCAGCGCCTCCGTGTGGTTGCCGCTGCGGTACTCGACCCAGGCCAGGCTGTCGGAGATGAACGGGTCGCCGGGCGCGTACTCGAGTGCCTTGAGAATCAGTTCGCGCGCTTCCGGCAGGCGCACGTTGCGGTCGGCCAGCGAATAACCCAGCGCGTTGTAGGCGTGGTGGTAGTCGGGCTTGGCCGCGATCAACGCGCGCAACACCCGCTCCATCTCGTCGAGCCGGCCCAGCTTCTCGGCGATCATGGACAGGTCGTACTGCAAGTCGGTGTCGGTCGGGTCGGCGGCCAATGCGCCGCGCAACACGTCGTAGGCCAGCTGGTATTGCTTGTTGTCGCGCAGGATCTGGACCTCGGCGCTGATCTTCATGCGCGCGTCGGCCGGTTCCTTCTCCGGCAATGCCCGGATCATCGCGCGCGCTTCGGCCAGCTTGCCCTGGCGTGCCAGGATCGCGGCGCGGCGACTCTGCACGCTGATCATGGACTGCGCATTGTCGATGCGTGCCAGCCAGTCCTGGGCCGCCGCGTAGTCCCGCCGTTGCTCGGCGAGTTCGGCCAGCCGCAGATAGGCCTGGGTCAGCGCCTGTTCGGGCTCCTCCGTCTCGTGTGGCGAGGCCTTCTCCCGGGTCGCAAGCTCGACGAAGCGCAGCAGCGACGCCTGCGCCTTGTCGGGCTGGCGATTCTGTTGCTCCAGCGTGCCCTTGATCAGCCAGGCGCGTGCGTAGTCGGGGTTCTCGCGGGTGACCTGCTCCAGTTGCATCGCCGACTCGGCATAACGCTGGCGTCCGAGCAGCGCGGTTGCGTATTCCATGCGCACCTCGAAGCGCGGCTGGTGGTCGAGGTAACGCAACACGACGGACTCCGCCTCGTTGGTGCCGGAGCCGAACAGGGACAGCGCCAGGATGGCCGGCCCGTCGGAGCCGGGATCGAGTTCCTGGCCGCGCAGGGCCGCCTCCAGGGCGCCGGTTGCGTCCTTGCCCGCCGCGCGCAGCCGGCCGATCGATGTCCAGGCGGCCGGCCCGAGTGTCTTGTCTTCGAGCTGGGCCGCCAGGGCCTGCGCGACGACGCTGGCGGCTCCGGCCTTGTCTGCGGCGCGCGAAAAATACGTGGGGATGCTGTTGATGACCGCAAGGCGTTCGGCCGCCGGTGCCAGGGCCAGGTCGCGCTTGAGCGGGTCGACGGTTTCGCCGAGACGGTTCAGGCCGATCAGGATCTGCAGCAAATACCGGTTGGCCTCGCGCGATTGCGGCAGCGCCGTTCTCCAGGCGCGTGCGGCCTGCAATGCCGAATCCCCGGAACGGGCGCGCAATGCGATTTCGGTGGCGCGCTTGAACAGACGCGCATCGCCGGTCTTGCGTGCGGCGTCCAGGATGATGGAGAAACCGACACCGGGTTCGCCGCCGATGGCATTGAGTTCGCCCAGCAGCAACTGGTAGAACAGTTCGGCCGAAAGCCCCGAGTCGGTCTGGCCTGGCTTGGCCTCGCTCGGCACCGGGGCGGTGTCCGTCGATTGGGCCGTTGCGGCTTGCGCGAACAGCGCCGCGGACAACACGATGACAGCGGCACGGCGGTGGGATGAAATCATCGATCCATAATAATCCAACGCGCCGCGCGTCGTGGCTCCCTCAACCGAAAAACCCATGCCTGAACTGCCCGAAGTCGAGGTCACGCGACAGAGTTTTGCCACCCGCATCGCGAATGCCCGGATACAGGCGGCATGGCTGGGCAAGCCACTGCGTTGGCCATTGGGCTGCCTGCCCGAAGCGCTGGCGGGGCGCAGGGTCGTCGGCGTGCGCAGGCGCGGCAAGTACCTGCTGCTCGATCTCGATCCGGGCCTGTTGCTGATTCACCTGGGCATGTCGGGCAGCCTGGCGTTTTCGGACCAGTTGCCCGGGCGCGGGGCGCACGACCATTTCGAACTGGTCACCGACCAGGGCAGCCTGCGCTTGCACGATCCGCGGCGTTTCGGCGCCGTCGTCTACGCACCGGACGAGTGCGCGCCGCAGGCCCGCAAGCTGCTCGATCGGCTGGGCATGGAGCCTTTGTCGGACCAGTTCGATGCACTGGCGTTCTGGCGAGGCCTGCGGCAACGCCGCAGCGCGATCAAGCAGGTGTTGCTGTCCGGCGACCTGGTCGTGGGGGTCGGCAACATCTATGCCTGCGAGGCCTTGTTCCATGCCGGCATCCGGCCGACCATGCGGGCGAATCGCCTGAGCCGGATCCGGGCCGCGCGGCTGCACCAGGCCATCCGCGAGGTGCTGGCGCGCGCGGTGCAGCAGGGCGGAAGCACCTTGCGCGATTTCTCCAGCGCCAGCGGCGACGCCGGCCATTTCCAGCTCGAGGCTGCCGTCTACGGACGGGCCGGCCAGGCCTGCACCGTCTGCGCGGCTCCGATTTCCCTGCTGCGCCAGGGCCAGCGGTCGACATATTTCTGCCACAGCTGCCAGCGAAATTGACGGCGAATCGGCTGCGCGATGCTATATTGAAAGGCACGGGGGAAAACCTTGGCTACATCATTCAACGAGCAGTTTGACCAGCACGGGGCGTGGCGCCGTGAATTCGGCCTGCGTCTGAAGCTCCTTGCCGAGTGGATGAAGGATCATGAACTGCTCGACGCCGGTGTCGAGGAGCGGCTGCGCCGTCTGGAAATGCAGGTCCGCGCCGACAAGGTGATGGTCGCCTTCGTGGGCGAGTTCTCGCGCGGCAAGTCCGAACTGATCAATGCGGTGTTTTTTGCCGGTTATGGCCGTCGCATCATGCCCGCCAGTGCCGGGCGCACGACCATGTGCCCCACCGAAATGGGTTACGACCCCGACGTTCCGCCGTGTTTGCGGCTGCTGCCGGTGGAGTCGCGGCTGCAGCCGCAGGCCTTGATGGAATGGCGCATGGTCCCCGAGAAGTGGACCCGTGTCGACCTGGACGTCAACGATCCGCAGCAGCTGGCCGCGGCGCTGGAGATGGTGGCCGAGACCCGGCGCGTCAGCCGCGAGGAGGCACAGGCGCTCGGTTTCTGGCACAGCCAGGATCCGGAAGACAACCCCGTCGTGGACGCCCAGGGCATGGTCGAGGTGCCGAAGTGGCGCCACGCCCTGATCAACATCGCCCATCCCCTGCTCAAGCAGGGCCTGGTCATCCTGGACACCCCGGGGCTCAACGCGATCGGGGCCGAGCCCGAGCTGACCGTCAGCCTGCTGCCGCAGGCGCAGGCCGTGGTGTTCATCCTGGGCGCCGATACCGGCGTGACCAAGTCCGACATGACCATCTGGCGCGAGCATCTGGCGGTCGACCCCGAGGGTGCCGATCTGCGGCTGGTCGTGCTCAACAAGATCGACACCTTGTGGGATGCGCTGAGTTCGGCCAAGCAGATCCAGGCCCAGATCGACCGGCAACAGGCCTCGACGGCGGAGATCCTGGGGGTGGCAAAAAGCCAGGTCATTCCGATGTCGGCGCACAAGGGCCTGGTGGCCAAGGTCACCGACGACGCCGAACTGCTGGCCGCCAGTTGCCTGCCCAAGCTCGAGGAAGCGCTGGCGAACGGCATCATGGGCCAGCGCCAGGAGATCCTGGGATCGGCCGTGGCCACCGGCATCTCCAACCTGCGCCAGGAGACCGGGCGGGTCATCAACATCCGCCGTCGTGACCTGGCCGAGCAGATGATGGAGCTCAAGGGCCTGCAGGGCAAGAACGCCGCGGTCATCAAGCACATGCGCGCGCGCATCGCGCAGGAGCAGAACGAATTCGATCTCAGCGGCGCCAAGATCCATGCCGTGCGTTCGGTGCACCTGAAGCTGTTGCGCGAGGTGTTCGACAGCCTCAGCGGCAGTGCATTGAAGGCCGAGATGGCGCAGCTCAATGCGGCCCTGCACCAGAAAGGGCTGAAGTTCGGCGTCAGGAAGGCCTATGCCGAGACCTTCGAGCGCTTGCGCGCCGTGTTCAAGCGGGTGCAGTCCCTGTGCACCGAGATCCAGTCGATGCTGGCCGCCACGTTTCGCCAGCTCAATGGCGAGCATGGTTTTTCCTTGCAGGCGCCCGCGGTCCCGCAGCTGGCCAGCTTCGTGCAGGACCTCGACATGGTGGAGCGGGGCCATCTGCAGTACCTCGGTGTGACCAACACCTTCCGGCTGGCGCAAGCCGAGTTCGCCGACCGCCTGGTGCGTGCATTGGCCACGCGATTGCGCACCATCCACGAGACCGCGCTGGGCGAGGTGGAGCTGTGGAGCAAGACGGCCGCGGCCCAACTCGATGCGCAGTTGCGCGAGCGGCGGCGCAATTTTGCGCGGCGCATCGAGGCCATCGATCGCATCCAGCAGGCCACGGGCGGCCTGGCCGAGCGTATCCACGAGATCGAGGTGCAGGAGGCGGCCATCAACGAACTCGAGGCCAAGCTCGACGAGCTGACGAACTACCTGGTCCGGGTGCGCGAACCGCAGCAGGCCTCCCCGGCCACCAGGCCCGTGCGGGCGGCCGAGCCGGCCACGGCCCGATCTTGAGCAGCCCCGGACCGCGATTTGCCAGCCGCGTCGTGGCCTGGCAATGGGCGCACGGTCGCCATGACCTGCCCTGGCAGAACACCCGCGACCCGTACCGCGTGTGGTTGTCGGAGGTGATGCTGCAGCAGACGCAGGTCGCCACCGTGATCGGTTATTTCGAACGTTTCCTGGCCCGCTTCCCGGACGTGCACGCGCTGGCGCAGGCCAGCCAGGACGAGGTGATGGGGCAGTGGAGCGGGCTGGGTTATTACAGCCGCGCGCGCAACCTGCATCGCTGCGCCATCGAGGTGGCGCAGCGATGGGCAGGCGTGTTTCCGGGCGATGCGCAGACACTGGCCAGCCTGCCCGGCATCGGCCGGTCCACGGCGGCGGCGATTGCCTCGTTGTGTTTCGGCGAGCGCGTGGCCATCCTCGATGCCAATGTTCGCCGGGTGCTGGCGCGGGTACTGGGTTTCGAGGCCGACCTGGCGTCGCAGGCGAACCAGCAACGCTTGTGGGACGCGGCGACCGATCTGCTGCCGCGGCGCGAACTGTTGCAGGCCATGCCGCGTTATACCCAGGGCATGATGGACCTGGGCGCGACGGTATGCCTGCCGCGCAACCCCCAGTGCGACCGTTGTCCGGTCCGCTCCGATTGCGCCGCGTTTGCGCAGGGAAGGCCGCAGGCGTTTCCGGTGCGCAGCCGCACGCTCAGGCGCAGCGCGCAGTCGGTGTGGTTGTTGTGGGCCCGCAGCTCCAGCCGCGACGCGGTCTGGCTGCAGCGCCGTCCCTCACCCGGCGTCTGGGCCGGCCTGCATTGCCTGCCCTGGTTCGACAGCCGCTCGGACCTGGAGGAGCAGGTGCCGCCGGACTACCGCGCAGGCATGCGCGACCACCCGGTGTTCACGCATGTGCTGACCCACAAGGACCTGCACCTGCATCCGGTGCAGGTCGACCTGCCGAAGAGCGCGTTCGCGTCGGCCGCGGATGGAGGAAGCTGGTTCGACGCCGGCGCGTGGCCGCAACTCGGCCTGCCCGCGCCGGTGCGGCGCATCCTGCTTCAGGCCTGAGGCCAGCCGAAGGTGGTGGTCGGGTACTTGCCCGGCGTGGCGTCGAGCTCGCGATGGCGGCTGAGCGTGGTCCAGCGGTCGGCGAACAGGCGCGAGAGTTCCTCCACCAGGTAGACGGAGCGATGCTGGCCGCCGGTGCAGCCGATCGCCACCGTGACGTAACTGCGGTTGTCGTTCGACAGCGGGTCGAGCCATTGGTCGAGGAACTGCGCGATCTGCAGCATCATCTGGTGCACTTGGTCGTGACGCTGGAAAAACGCAACCACGGCCGGATCCTTGCCGGTGAGGGCCTTGAGGTCGGGTTCGTAGTGCGGGTTGGGCAACATGCGCACGTCGAACACGAAATCGGCGTCACCGGGTATGCCTCGCTTGAACGCGAACGACTCGAAGACCAGCGTCAGGTGCCCGCCGCGCACGACGATCAGGGACTTGACGTATCGCTGCAGCTGCGACGGTCGGATCAGGCTGGTGTCGATGACGTGCGCATGTTCGCGCAGGTCGGCCAGCAACTCGCGCTCGAGCTCGATCGCGTCGACCAGTGCCCGGCGCTGGTCGTTGGCCGCATCGGGCGTATCGGACTGCGACAGCGGATGCTTGCGGCGTGACTCCGAATAACGCCGCACCAGCGTGTCGGTGGTCGAGTCCAGGAACAAGGACTTGATGACCACACCCATGGCGGCGAGCGCACGCAGGCGCTGCGGCACCTGCGGCAGCGCTTCGGCGCTGCGCACGTCCATGGCGATCGCAACCCGATGGTTCTGGCGCGTCTCCTGCAATTGCACGAACTGCAGCAGCAGCTCCGGCGGCAGGTTGTCGACGCAGAAATACCCCGCGTCCTCGACCGCGTGCAGGGCGACCGACTTGCCGGAGCCCGACATGCCGGTGATGAGTACCAGTTCCAGGGCCATGGTTGCTTGCTCCACTTTCGCGGTTCTCAGGCCGAAGCCTGCAACATTTCCTTCGCGTGCGCCACCGTGGTTTCCAGCAGCCGTTCGCCGCCGAGCATGCGTGCGATCTCCGCGACCCGGGATTCACCCTGGACCAGCGCGACCGAACTCAGCGTGGAGGCGCCCTGCAGCTGCTTGGACACCACGAGATGGTGATCGGCGCAGGCGGCCACCTGCGGCAGATGGGTCACGGCCATCACCTGCCGGTCGATGCCGAGCTGGCGCATCAGCCGGCCGACGGTTTGCGCCACCGCGCCGCCGACGCCGGAATCGACCTCGTCGAAGATCAGCGTCTGGGCGGTGCCGAGGCTGCTGGTCGTGACCGCGATGGCCAGTGCCAGGCGCGACAACTCGCCACCCGAGGCAACCTTGGCGACCGGGCGGGGCGTCGTGCCGGCATGGCCGGCGACCAGGAAGCCGATGTCGTCGAGCCCGGACTGCATGGCTTGCGCGGCGGCCTGCAGCCGCACCTCGAAGCTGCCCCCGGACATGCCCAGGCCTTGCATGGCCTGGGTGATAGCCTTGCCCAGCTGGCCGGCCGCCTTGGTGCGGGCACGCGACACGGACTTGGCCTCGCGCATGTAGGCCGCCTGGGCGGTCTGCTCGGCCGCCAGCAGGCCGTCCAGATCGGCAGCCGCGTCGAGGCGGGCCAGTTCGCCGCGCCATCCGGCCAGCAGGTCGGGCAGATCCTGTGGCGCTCGTTTGTAGCGGCGGGCCAGCGAGACCCAGGACGCCATGCGCTCGTCGAGTTGCGCCAGGCGCTGCGGGTCGGGTTCGGTCTTGCGCAGGTAGGCGCGCAGCGCGTGCGCGACGTCTTCGAGCTGGGCCAGGCTCGAGGCGAGTTCGTCGGCCAGGGCCGAGAAGCCCGGCTCGTGCTGTGTCTGCTGCTGCAGTTGGTTGACGGCGGCCTGCACCAGGTCCGCCGCACTGGATTCGCCGCCCTGCAATACGTCGACCGCGCCCTGGGCGGCTTCGATCAGTGCCTGGGCATGCGCCAGGCGGTTGTGTTCGGCGCTCAGGGCCTCCCATTCGTCTGCGGCAGGGGCGAGCTTGTCGAGTTCGCCGATCTGCCAGCTGATGCGTTCGCGTTCGCGCTGCAGGTCGGCCTGCGCCGCCTGCGCATCGGCCAGGAGCCTGCTTTTCGTGCGCCAGTCGTGCCACAAGGCGCCCAGCGCCGCGGTATCGACCCGGGCGTAGGCGTCGAGCAGGTCGCGCACGGCGTCGGCGCGCGTCAGGCTCTGCCAGGCGTGCTGGCCGTGGATGTCGATCAGTTGTTCGCCGATCTCGCGCAGCTGGGTGGCGGTGGCCGGGCTGCCGTTGATCCAGCCCCGGCTCTTGCCCTGCAGGTCGACCGTGCGGCGCAGCAGCAGCGTGTCGTCGACGTCGAAACCGGCGGCCTCCAGCCAGGCCGTCAAGCCGGGCGGTGCGTCGAACTCGGCACTGACCTCGGTGCGGCCGGCACCTTCACGCACGGTTCCGGTGTCGGCACGGGCGCCGGTGACCAGTTGCAGCGCGTCGATCAGGATGGACTTGCCGGCGCCGGTCTCGCCGGTCAGCACGGTGAAACCGTCCGAGAGGTCGAGCTCGAGTTCGCCGACGATGACGAAGTCGCGCAGGACGATGCGTCGCAGAGCCACGATCAGGCCACTCCTTCGTTCCAGTGCAGCTTTTGCCGCAAGGTGTCGAAGTAGCTCCAGCCCTTGGGATGCAGGAAACGCATCCGGTGCTGCGAACGCGACACGACGATGCGGTCCCCATGCAGCAGGGACGCCAGCGACTGCATGTCGAAATTCGCGCTGGCGTCGCGCCCGGCGACGACTTCGATCGCGATTTCCGCGGCGTCGGCCAGCACGATGGATCGGTTGGACAGGGTATGCGGCGCGATCGGCACCATCACCCAACCCGGCAGCGACGGGTGCAGCAACGGCCCGCCGGCGGACAGTGCATAGGCCGTGGAGCCGGTCGGACTGGCGATGATCAGGCCGTCGGCGCGCTGGTTGGCGACGAAATGGCCGTCCACCTCGACCCGCAACTCGACCATGCCGGAGGTGGCGCCGCGGTTCACGACCACGTCGTTCATGGCGAGCGCGTCGAACACGCAGTGTCCGTCGCGCATGACCCGTGCCTGCATCAGGCTGCGCCGGTCTTCCTCGTAGGCGCCGTGCAGCATCGGCAGCAGCACCGCCTGGTACGCTTCGAGCGGGATGTCGGTGATGAAGCCCAGACGGCCCTGGTTGATGCCGATCAGCGGCACGTTGTGGCAGGCCAGTTGGCGCCCGATGCCGAGCATCGTGCCGTCGCCGCCGACGACCAGCCCGAGGTCGCACTGGGCGCCGATGCCGTCCACGTCGAGCATGGCATGGCCGGTGATGCCCAGGTTGCGCGCGGTTTCCGCCTCGAATGCCACTTCGCAGCCCTGTGCATGCAGGAAATGCGCGATGTCTTCCATGGCCCGACGCGACGACGCGCCGGTGGAGCCGGAGCCCACGGCCTGGTACTTGCCGATGAGAGCGACATGGCGGAATTGGGACTGCATCGGCAAATTACATCACTAAAATGACCTGATGCTCGATGACCGTTCCAAGATGCTGATGAAGGCCCTGGTCGAGCGATACATCGCTGACGGGCAACCGGTCGGCTCGCGTACCCTGTCGCGGCAAAGCGGGCTGGAATTGTCGCCCGCGACCATCCGCAACGTGATGGCCGATCTGGAAGACATGGGCCTGATCGTCAGCCCGCACACCTCGGCGGGACGCATACCCACGGCCCGTGGCTACCGCCTGTTCGTCGACACCATGCTGACGGTGCGCAAGGGTGATCTGCCGGCGCAGGTGCTCACGCCGGACCAGCCCCAGAAGGTCCTGACCAAGGCCGCCGGGCTGCTGTCGAACCTGTCGCAGTTCGTCGGTGTCGTGGTGGCGCCCAGGCGCAGTTCGGTGTTTCGGCATATCGAGTTCCTGCGTTTGTCGGAGCGTCGGCTGCTGGTGATCATCGTATCGCCCAATGGTGACGTGCAGAACCGGGTGATCTTCACCGAGACCGATTATTCCCAGGCCGAGCTGGTGGAAGCGGCAAACTTCCTCAATTCGCATTACGTCGGCATGGCTATCGAGCATGTGAGCGCGCGGCTGCAGCAGGAAGTGGAGTCGTTGCGCAGCGAGATCGCCGCGTTGATGCAGGCCGCCGTGGCGATCAACAACGAGGAAAACGAAACGCCCGACGACGGCGTCGTCATCTCGGGCGAACGCAACCTGCTGGCCCTGTCCGACTTCTCCAGCGACATGAACCAGTTGCGGCGCGCGTTCGAGCTCTTCGAGCAGAAGGCCCAGCTGATGCGCCTGCTCGAAGTGGCCGGTCAGGCCGAAGGCGTGCGCATCTTCATCGGCGGTGAGAGCCAGGTCGTGCCTTTCGAGGACCTGTCCATCGTCAGCGCGCCCTACGAGGTCGACGGCCAGGTCGTCGGCACCGTCGGCGTCATCGGCCCGACCCGCATGGCCTACGACCGCATGATCCAGATCGTCGACATCACCTCGCGACTGGTCAGCAACGCGCTGAGTTACCAGAAATAGCGGCCTATACAATCGCCGCTTCGGTCGGGCCGTTAGCTCAGTTGGTTAGAGCAGAGGACTCATAATCCTTTGGTCGTAGGTTCAAGTCCTACACGGCCTACCAGTTGATGCCGGCGTGTCGTGCGTGCATGCATGCAGACCATGAACCGCGCGATGCCCCGAGGACGGGGCGGGCGCATGTCAGTGCGAACGACTGGTATTTCGAAACATCCGCAGCACCAGCTTGCGTGTCAGATGCAGTGTCAGTCGGCCTGCGGGCATGCGCAGCGCGTGACCCCGCAGGTAGACGCATCCCCGGGCCATCGATTGCGACCAGGTGCGGGACGCCGGGTGGTCCGGCATCAAGGCTCGCAGGTAGATCGAATCGAGGATGCGCAACGCCAGTGAGCCGAGCCTGGCGCTTGCCTGCAGTCGGGGCACCAGTTCTTCCGGTACCGGCGTGCCCAGCAGCGCACGGGTGTATCGCAGCGCCAGCAGCAGTGGCAGTTCCAGCCCCAGCAGGGTCGCGCGGCCGGGCAGTTCTTCCCAGAAGCGGTCGGATTGTGCGGAGAACTCGCGCAGCAGCGCATCGAGGTCGAACAGGTCGCGCAGCCCGTTCTGCAACTCGCTTTCGTGAAACAGGTGGGTCGCGCTGTGGATCACCATGTCGATCGGAGACAGGGTGCGGAATTTCGTGCCGTGCACCGGCTGGCTTGCTTCGAACAGCATGCCTGCGTCGGGGCTGTTGCGTGCGATCAGGGGCAGGATGTTGTGATGGACATCGATCACGGTGCCACGGGCGCGGTGCGTCATGGGCGGAATTTCATGCATCCACTCGCGGTAATAACGATCGTCGTAGTCGTCATGATGCCCGCTGGCCCAGCCCTGCACCATCAGAGCGGCTTCGACGCTGTTCAGGTCCGGTCGCGGGACCAGGATGTCGACGTCGCCGAACAGTCTTCCGTGGGCGGCGGCCAGTCCACGGATGGCGTAGGCCGTGCCCTTGAGCAGCACGACCGGCGCCTGCAGCGCCGACAACGCCTTCTCGATGTGCCGGGTTTCCCAGACGATCGCCTCTCGCTGGTGGGCGGTCAGGACACGCGCGGAGACCAGATGCGGGCGAACCTGTGGCGGAACCTGTGCGTCGACTCCGGCGGCCTGGATGCCTTCGGCCAGCCGGCCGAGCAGGTTGGCGCGCCTGCACACGCGCAGCAGCATGTCCCATTGGCGCAACGACAGATGGACCAGGCTCTCAGGCTTGCGGATGCCGTCGATGATTGCCGCGCCGGAAAACACGGCCGGGGGTTCGTGCTTCATGCCTGCGGCGCGCCAGCGGAATCCGCCAGACGGTCAAATGCGACCAGGGCGTCGTCCAGCTTGCTGTAGACGAAATCGTAGCAATCGCATTGCTCGACGAGGTCGCCGGTTGCGTTGAAAGCGTTATCACCCAATGGGCTGTAGTTGAACGCGTTCTGTGCAAAATGCAGGAAGGTCCCGGCCTTGCCCCGCGGCGTCATGCTGGGTTCGGCGCCCGCCTCGTAACGCGGAAAGACGATCCATCGCGGCCGGGCCGGTTCCTGCATGCGGGTGACACTGTCGGCTGGTGGCTGCAGATGGGTGACACGCCCTTTAGCCGTGTCATAGATCTCAGGGCCCCAGGCGCTGGCAGGGTCGAAATTGCGGATCAGGTCGATGGATGCGTTCTTGAGATTGATGGGGCGTGCCAGCGCATGCACGAGCCCGGTCGTCGGATCCAGCAGCGTGAGTTCGTCGGACAGCAGCCGCCAGTTTCGCAGCGCCAGGGCAGCGCACAAGGTGCTTTTGCCGGAGCCGGGCGGTGCGGGCAGGACGACCGCCAGGCCGTCGCGTTCGAGCGAGGCGGCGTGAATCGTCAGCCACTGGTGGCACGAAGCGGCAATCGACCAGTTGAGACCCCATTCGAGGAAGGCAGGGGCCTGCTCACGCGGCAAGGGTTCGAACGGGCGTTCACCATCGACCAGGAACTCGGCCTGGCGCCGGAACCAGCGCCGCAGGTTGCGTGGTGGCCGCACTTCGACATGGAAATCGGCGAAGTCGGGATCCACCTGGTAGGGGTGGTTCTGGTAGAGCGTATGGATGGATTTCGCCACGTCCGGCAGGCGGCATCGGATGCGCGAAACCAGCTCGCCGGTCATCAGTGCGAACCGACCATCGTGGAGCAGGCGCTGCAATTGATGCAGCGTCAGGGTGCCGATCGTCGGCAGGATCGGGTTCAGCGAGTCGGTTGGGCTGGAATCAGCCCGCACTTTTCGAGTCGCTCGCAACACTCCCGTGCAATCGAATCCAGTTCATCGGCCGAGCTTTGTGGGAAATATGAATGGCAGGCGGCATTCACGGACGCCCGGCCATTATCACTGTCTTGGATCGCCTCGAGGACGGCATAGGTCATCCGGTCGAGCGCATGGGTGTTGCCGCTCTGGCGGTCGAATATCACGCAACCGTCATCCCATTGGCGCACGAGAAAACGTTGCGAATCTTGCGCGAGGCCCCCAATGACCACGTTTACTTGACGATGCCGTTGCTGACCAGGTAGTTGACGATTTCGGCCGCGTACCACTTGGTACCGGCAAATGGCTCATAGTAGCCACGCATCGCGTATTCCTGCCACATGCCCAGGATGGCCGAGACTGTCAGGACGTTGTCCGGTATCACGGCCCCGTTGCCGCCCATCTTGTTGAGGTAGGCTCCGATGAGATGGAAATGCACCTGTCCGGACGCATTGACCTGAAGGGCTTCACCCAGCGTCTTGCTGACCGTGTTTCCGTTGACGACTTTCGTGAATTGCGTGACGCCGTCGCTGTTTCCCATGTAGAACAGCGGATGCATGGGCGTCGTCGGCGGCACCGATGCAGGCCAGTGGTAGGCTGAGTGGCCTGGTGTCTGTTGTGCCTTGTAGTTGCCTGGCGACTCGGCGCCCGTGCATTCGCCGTTCTTGCCGGCCTGGGACAGGCTGGTGTTCCGGGACAAGGAACGTGAAGGGGTGAAGCAGGTGACGCCCAATGCGGGTTGGCTCACGAGCGTCAAGAGGAATGGCGCCGCGGAGGCTCCTGCCCCGAGCACCCGACGACGTCCCTTGGCCGTCGGGGTCGAACGGCTGTCGTCGGAATCGGTTTGCGTATCGTGGTCATTCATCTTGTTCGCCTCGAAAATAGTCTGTCAATCCCGAAAAAGCAAGAATCGTACCGTTCGATTCAGAGGTTTTAAGTGATTGATATGTTTGGGCTTTTTGCCGGATCATCCGGCGGCGTCCGGTGGTCGGAACGCAGGGTGTAAACATTGCCGACATTCAGCCCCGCTGGCTCGATCAGCCCAGTCTCGCTCCGTTGCGACTCTAGCAGAGGACGTCCATGCACGACACACCAAACCGGGCCCTGCATGGGCGGCGGGGCGAGGCGTCTTTCGAGTGACGGAATTCCTGATGATCGTCCCGGCCATGCTTTTCGGTTATGGTTTGGCTTGTCCCCGTCGAATCGACGAGCTTCCGCGGTTGCTTGGTGTTGGCGATCATGGACACTACACTAAAACTGCACCATGAGGAGGAAAGACCGTGTTCGAAAAAATTGTTCCTGTCAACAAAGACCTGCACGCCAAGAAACGCGTCAAGGAGATCACCAGCTTCTCGTTTGCTTCGAAATTCCATGTGGCCTACGTCACCTTGCAGGAGTTCACGCGTGCGGCATCGATCTTTCCGATCGTGTTCCTGGAAGACAAGCAGAAGGACGAATTCCGCCCCGTGGTGTTGCTGGGTCTCAAGCCGGGGGTCAACGTCTTTGTCGACGCCGACGGCAAGTGGCAGGCTTCCTACATTCCCGCGGTGATTCGCCGTTATCCGTTCACGTTGACTCCCGGCGGGGAAAACGGCCAGTTCATCGTCTGCATCGATGAAGAAAGCAGCCTGGTCAGCGAGACCGAGGGTGCCGCCATGTTCGACGACAGCGGTGCACCGACGCAGGTCATCGACAACGTCAAACGTTACCTGTCGGAGTTGCAGCAGATGGAGGTCTCCACGCACGAGTTCTGCTCCTTCCTGGCCAAGCACAACATGTTCACGCCGCTGAACCTGCGGGTGCGCGAAACCTCCGGCGTCAAGGACATCGCCGGCTGTTATGTCATCAACGAGGAACGCCTGAACAACCTCTCGGACGAGTTGTTCCTGGAAATCAAGAACAAGCGTTATCTGCCGGCCGTGTACGCGCACCTGATATCGCTGGCGCAGACGGAGCGCCTGGTCAAATTGCAGGAGGCGGGCGCGGCAAAAACGCCGGTCGAAGAAAAAGCTCCTGCATTGGCTTCGGAATCGGCTCCAGGGTAGTGTAGAATTCGCAGCTTCGCGGCTGTAGCTCAGTTGGATAGAGTACTTGGCTACGAACCAAGGGGTCGTGGGTTCAATTCCTGCCAGCCGCACCAGAATTCATGTTCTGAGAAAACAGCCTGAAAGCGCAAGCCTTCAGGCTGTTTTTCTTTGTGCGTCGCCCATGGCGTGACAATGGCTGAACGATGAGCAAGGCATTCACTCGGGAAACCGACAACCCGTCCGACGAGGACGACGACGTCCGGCTGCCGGATCTGCCCGCTGGCGGCAAGAACTACATCACGGCGGCAGGATATGCCCGGCTGCGTGGCGAACTGATGGCGCTGATCGACGACGAGCGCCCGAAAGTCGTCGAGATCGTGCATTGGGCCGCCAGCAACGGCGACCGATCGGAGAACGGCGACTACATCTACGGCAAGAAGCGCCTGCGCGAGATCGACCGGCGGATCCGGTTCCTGACCAAACGCCTGGAAATCGCCGAGGTGACCGACCCGTCGGTGCATTTTGGCAACGACCAGGTGTTTTTTGGCGCGACCGTGACCTATGTCGACCAGGCCGGCGAGCAGCGCACGGTGACGATCCTGGGCATCGACGAGGTCGATACCCGCCGGGGCGAGATCAGCTGGGTGGCTCCGGTCGCTCGCACCCTGCTCAAGTCCCGCGTCGGCGATGTGCTGGCGCTGGCCACGCCGGCCGGCATGGACGAGATCGAGGTGCTGGAAGTGTCCTACCCCCGCCCGTCGGGGGCGGATGCGTCAGACGCGTTGCACCCGTAACACGGATGCGGTGCGGCGCAGGTTGCGCAGCGCCGCATCCAGGTGTGCCCGATCGCGTACCGCGATGACAAAGCGCAGATCGGATGCGTCGTGGGCCGCTTCCTGCCCCATGTGGATGTGGGTGATATCGGATTCCGCGGCGGCCAGGGCCGCCGCCACGCGCGCCAGCACGCCCTTGCCGTTGATGACCGAGACCAGGATCTCGGTTTCGAACGGGCGTGTCGGTTCGTCCGACCATTCCACGTCGATGAAGCGTTCGCTGTCCTTGCTCTGCAGCTTGGCGGCAACCGGGCAACTACGGGTGTGCACCACGAGGCCTTCACCCCGGCCCAGGTAACCGACGATCGGATCGCCCGGAATCGGGCGGCAACAGGTCGAATAATGCACCGATGCGTTCTCGCTGCCGTCCAGTGTCACCACGCCCTGCTTGCTGGACGGATCGGCCGTGAAACGCTCGCGGGTCAGCAGCAGCGCATCGGGCTTTTCGCCCTTTTCCTCGGCCAGCAGCGATACCAGGCGTTTGGCGACGATGGTGGAAATACGCTTGCCCAGGCCGATGTCGGTCAGCAATTCGGCGCGGTTGCGGTTGCCGGTGAAACGCAGCAGCCGGTCCCAGACGGTCTGGTACGTGGTCTCGTCCTCCGGGAAATGTTCGATGCCCTCGGCGCGAAGCGCCTGCGCCAGCAGTTTCTTGCCGAACACTTCGGATTCGGCGCTGGCCAGCGTCTTGAGGTGGTGCCGGATCTTGGAGCGGGCGCGGCCCGTGCGCACGAAGCTCAGCCATGCCGGATTGGGCCGTGAGATCGATGCAGTGACGACCTCGACCACGTCGCCGTTCTTGAGTTCGGTGCGCAGCGGAACCTGTTCGCCATTGATGCGCGCGGCGACGGTGCGATCGCCGACGTCGCTGTGGATGGAATAGGCGAAATCGACCACGGTCGCGCCCCGTGGCAGCGACATGATCTGGCTGCGCGGCGTGAACACGTACACCGCATCCGGGAACAGGTCGACCTTGACATGGTCCCAGAACTCGGCGGCATCGCCCGTTTCCCGCTGGATGTCGAGCAGCGACTGCAGCCACTGGTTGCCCAGGGACTCCGTCGCCGCCTGGTCGGGGGCATTGGCCTTGTACAGCCAATGCGCCGCCACGCCGGATTCGGCCACCAGGTTCATCGCCTCGGTGCGCATCTGGAACTCCACGTTCACGCCGGACGGCCCGACCAGGGTGGTGTGCAGTGACTGGTATCCGTTGACCTTGGCGATGGCGATGTGGTCCTTGAAGCGGCCGGGCACCGGTTTGTACAGCTGGTGCAGGATGCCCAGCGCGGTGTAGCAGTCCGACAGCGTGGGCACGATCAGGCGAAAGCCGTAGATGTCGGTCACCTGCGCGAACGTCAGGTGCTTGAGGATCATCTTGCGGTAGATCGAGAACACCGACTTCTCGCGCCCGGCGATGCGCACCGACATGCCGGCTTTGCGGAACGCGTCCTCCACCTCGGTATGCACCTTCTGGATCAGGTCGCGCCGGCGGCTGCGTGCCTTCTCGACCGCCTTGGTCAGGGTCGCGTTGCGCCAGGGATGCAGGTAGGTGAAGGAAAGGTCCTGCAGTTCGCGGTAGATCTGGTTCAGGCCCAGGCGATGCGCGATGGGGGCATAGATCTCCAGGGTTTCGGAGGAGATGCGTGCCCATTTGTCGCGCGGCACGTTCGACAGCGTGCGCATGTTGTGCGAGCGGTCTGCCAGCTTGATCAGGATGACGCGCACGTCGCGCGCCATGGCCAGCAACATCTTGCGAAACGATTCGGCCTGGTTTTCCTCGCGGGTGTTGAAGTGCAGCTTGTCGAGCTTGGTCAGCCCGTCGACCAGTTCCGCGACCGGCGCCCCGAACCGCTCGATCAACTCTGCCTTGGTCACGCCGCAGTCTTCCAGCGCATCGTGCAGGAGCGCCGCCATCAGCGCCTGGGCATCGAGTTTCCATTCCGCACATTGCGCGGCGACGGCGATCGGGTGCGTGATGTAAGGTTCGCCGCTGGCCCGGATCTGCCCCAGATGGGCTTCGTCCGCAAACTTGTACGCCTGGCGGACCTTCTCGATGTCCGACTGGCCGAGATAGTCCAGCCGGGAGGTGAGCGCGGCAAAACTGGCCGCGGCCGCATTCGCGGCCGCCGGGCTGGGCGCACTCGCACCACGCGCCTTGTGAGGGCGCTTGGCGGTTGCGGGGGGCGAGTCAATGAAGTTGCTCACCCCTTGAATATAGCGTGCATGTCCCGCAGCCCCGGCGGGCAAAAAAAATGGCACCACTGTGGGTGCCACTTCCATCGCGACGGCGCGTGGCCGTCGGCAGGCTCAGACCGGAACCTTCTTGAGCATCTCGAGACCGATCTTGCCGGCAGCGATTTCGCGCAGTGCCGTGACGCCGGGCTTGTTCTTGCTCTCGATCTTGGGCGCGTGTCCCTGGCTGAGCATGCGCGCGCGATAGGTCGCGGCCAGCACCAGCTGGAAGCGGTTGGGGATCTGGGTGAGACAGTCTTCGACGGTGATGCGGGCCATGATTTCTCCGAAAGGCGAGGGACGAACTACGAGGGAATGTTCAGTGCGCTGAAGGTGCCGGCACGGGCGCGGCGCTGGACCGCAAACTTGAGCCGCTGCGCATGCACGATGGCCTTGAGGTCAAAAAGTGCGCGGTCAAAAGAGTCGTTGATTATAACGAAGTCGAAATGGTGGGCCTGGGCCATCTCCGTGGCGGCGTTGCGCAGGCGCAGGTCGATGGTTTCGGCCGCGTCTTCGCCGCGGCGCTCCAGGCGCGCCCGCAGCTCGTCCCAGCTCGGGGGCAGGATGAAGATGGTCACGGCGTTGGCGAATACCCGCTTGATCGACAAGGCGCCCTGGAAGTCGATCTCCAGCACCACGTCCGAGCCCTGGTCCAT
>JBFIDI010000001.1:0-41862 GCA_041581405.1 Burkholderiaceae bacterium | reverse complement strand
CGCATGGTGCCGTTCGCCGGCTACCACATGCCGGTCCAGTACCCGGCCGGCCTGATGGCCGAACATCACCACACCCGCAACGCTGCCGGATTGTTCGACGTCTCGCACATGGGACAGCTGCGCCTGGTCGGGCCTTACGCCGCGGCCGCATTCGAAACCCTGATGCCGGTGGACGTCATCGACCTGCCGGTGAGCAAGCAGCGGTATGGCCTGCTGCTCAACGAGGCTGGCGGCATCCTCGACGACCTGATGTTCGTGAACCGCGACTACCAGCATGACGGCGACCTGTTCGTCATCGTCAACGGCGCCTGCAAGGACGCGGACATCGCGCACATCCAGGCCCGTATCGGCCAACGCTGCACCATGGTCCCCTGCCCCGAGCTGGCCTTGCTGGCCCTGCAAGGCCCGCAGGCCGTCGACGCGCTGCAGCGCCTGGCGCCCGGTGTCGACAAACTCACGTTCATGACCGGTGGCCAATTCAGTGTCGCGGCCGGTGGCGGGCCGATCGACGTGTTCGTGACCCGCAGCGGTTATACCGGCGAAGACGGCTTCGAGATCTCGGTCCACGAACGACACGCCGATGCACTGGCGCGGCTGCTGCTGGCCCAGCCAGAGGTCAAGCCGGTCGGCCTGGGTGCGCGCAATTCGCTGCGCCTGGAAGCCGGCCTGTGCCTGTACGGCAACGACCTGGACACCACCACCACGCCGGTCGAGGCCGGCCTGAACTGGGCGATCCAGAAGGTGCGCCGCACCGGCGGTGCACGCGCCGGCGGTTTTCCCGGCGCCGACGTGGTGCTGGCACAACTGGCCGGCGGCGACACCGCGCCGGGGCGCCGGCGCGTCGGCCTCAAGGCGCTGGAGCGGATTCCCGTGCGCGAACACACGCTGGTGCAGGACACCTCCGGCAATCCGGTCGGTGAAGTCACCAGCGGACTGCTCGGCCCGAGCATCAATGAACCGATTGCCATGGCCTACGTGCGCAGCGACCACGCCGTGCCCGGCACCCGGCTGCAGGCCCTGGTGCGGGGCAAGCCGGTGCCGATGGAAGTCGTCGGCATGCCGTTCGTCCCCAACCGGTACCACCGCGGCTGAGCCGCCGCGCACGTCCACGCCATCCATCCATCCACCCAACCCGAACCACACTTTTCTGGAGAAACCCATGGCAACGATGAAGTTCACCGAAGACCACGAATGGCTTGCCGTCGATGGCGATCAGGCCACCGTCGGCATCACGCAACATGCGCAGGACGCGCTGGGCGACGTGGTGTTCGTCGACCTGCCCGAAGTGGGCAAGCAGCTCGATGCCAAGGAAATCGCCGGCGTCGTCGAATCGGTCAAGGCCGCCGCCGACGTCTACATGCCGATCAGCGGCGAGATCACCGAGGTCAACGAGGCGCTGCGCGCCGACCCGTCGCTGGCCAATTCCGACCCGCTGGGCGCGGGCTGGTTCTTCAAGCTCAAGCTGTCCGACGCGTCGCAACTCGACGCGCTGATGGACGAGACCGCCTACGGCAGCTTCTCGGCCAACGCCTGAGCCCCGGACCACGAACAGCCGCGCGGGCATGACAGGCCCGCGCACCGACGCATCCGCCCCTTCGCCGCCCCACGAGTGAGATCTTCATGTCGCTGCCTCCTGCCCCGACCCTGGACGTGCTGGAACATCCGCACGAATTCATCAGCCGCCACATCGGCATCAGCGCCGCCGACGAACAGCACATGTTGTCGGTCGTCGGCGCCGCCACGCGACGCGCACTGATCGAGGGCATCGTGCCCCGCGCGATCGCACGCGAGCAACCGATGCAGATTCCGGCCGCGATCACCGAGGCGGCGGCGCTGGACGAGATCCGTGCCATCGCCGACAAGAACCAGTTGTTCCGCAATTTCATCGGCCAGGGGTATTACGGCACGCACACGCCGACCGTCATCCTGCGCAACGTGCTCGAGAACCCGGCCTGGTACACCGCCTACACGCCGTACCAGGCCGAGATCTCGCAGGGCCGGCTGGAGGCGCTGATCAACTTCCAGACCATGGTCTGCGACCTGACCGGCATGGCGATCGCCAACGCGTCGATGCTCGACGAGGCCACCGCCGCCGCCGAGGCCATGACGCTGGCCAAACGCAGCGTGAAGAACAAGAGCACCGTCTTCCTGGTCGCGGCCGACTGCCATCCGCAGACCATCGAGGTGATACAGACGCGTGCCGCGCCGCTGGGCATCACGGTGCAGGTCGGCGCGCTGGCCGAACTGATGGACACAGGCGACTATTTCGCCGTGCTGGCCCAGTACCCGGCCAGCACCGGCACCGTACACGACCTGCGCCCGCTGGCCGCCGCGGCGCGCGCGAACAACGCCGCCTTCTGCGTGGCCGCCGACCTGCTGGCGTTGTGCCTGCTGGCGCCGCCGGGGGAATGGGGTGCGGACATCGTGGTCGGCACCACGCAGCGGTTCGGCATGCCGCTGTGCAACGGCGGCCCGCACGCGGCCTACCTCGCGTGCCGCGACGACTTCAAGCGCTCGATGCCCGGCCGGCTTGCCGGTGTCAGCGTCGACACGCATGGCAATCCGGCCTACCGGCTGGCGCTGCAGACGCGTGAACAACACATCCGGCGCGAGAAGGCGACCTCGAACATCTGCACCGCGCAAGTGCTGCCCGCGGTGGTCGCCAGCATGTATGCCGTCTACCACGGGCCGGCCGGGCTGACTCGGATCGCACGCCGCGTGGCCATGCTCACGGCCATGCTGGCACGCGGGCTGCGGCAGCTCGGCCACCCGCTGGCCAACACCAGCGCCTTCGACACGCTGACCGTGCAGACCGGCGCCGCCACGCAGGCGGTGCTCGAACGCGCGCAGCAGGCGCGGGTCAACCTGCGCCGCGTGCAGGAGGGATGCCTGGCCGTGTCGCTGGACGAGACCAGCACACGCGCCGACCTCGACCTGCTGTTGTCGCTGTTCGCGTCCGAGGGCCAGGCGGTGCCAGGCGCCGAAGCCCTGCAGGCGGGCGGCGCATCGCTGCTGCCCGACGGCCTGCAGCGCACCAGCGCCTTCCTGACCCATCCGGTGTTCAGCCGCCACCACAGCGAGACCGGCATGTTGCGCTATATCCGCAGCCTGGCCGACAAGGATCTGGCGCTGGACCGCAGCATGATCCCGCTGGGCAGTTGCACGATGAAGCTCAACGCGACCAGCGAGATGATTCCGATCACCTGGCCGCAGTTCGCGAACATCCACCCGTTCGCACCGGCGTCGCAGCGCCAGGGCTACGCCGAGCTCGATGCGCAGTTGCGCGACTGGTTGTGTCAGGCCACCGGGTATGCCGGCATCAGCCTGCAACCCAATGCCGGCAGCCAGGGCGAATACGCCGGCCTGCTGGCGATCCGCGCCTACCACGCGGCGCGGGGCGAGGCCAACCGCACGATCTGCCTGATTCCATCCAGCGCACACGGCACCAACCCGGCCAGCGCGCAGATGGCCGGGCTGACCGTCGTCGTCACCGCCTGCGACAGCAACGGCAACGTCGACATGGCCGACCTCAAGGCCCAGTGCGAAAAACACAGCGCCAACCTGGCCGCCATCATGATCACCTACCCGAGTACGCACGGCGTGTTCGAGACCCAGGTCAAGGAGTTGTGCGCGCTGGTGCACCAGCACGGTGGCCGGGTCTACGTCGACGGGGCGAACATGAACGCGCTGGTCGGCATTGCGGCGCCCGGCGCGTTTGGCGGCGACGTCAGCCATCTGAACCTGCACAAGACCTTCTGCATTCCGCACGGCGGCGGCGGACCGGGCGTGGGACCCGTGTGCGTGGTCGAAGACCTCGTACCCTACCTGCCCGGCCACGTCACCGGCGATCTGCCGCCGCACGGTGCGGGCGCCTCCCCGGCGGCGGGCGACGAGGCAGGGGCAGACAACCGCGTGGGGGCCATATCCGCAGCCCCGCTGGGCAATGCGGCCGTGTTGCCGATCAGCTGGATGTATTGCCGCATGATGGGCCCGGACGGATTGACGGCGGCCACCGAGGTCGCGATCCTGAGCGCCAACTACATCAGCGCGCGGCTCAAGGACCACTACCCAACCTTGTACGCCAGCGCCAACGGCCATGTGGCGCACGAATGCATCCTGGACCTGCGCCCGCTCAAGGAAGCCAGCGGCGGCGCCCAGGGCGTCAGCGCCGAGGACGTGGCCAAGCGCCTGATGGACTACGGCTTTCACGCACCCACGCTGAGTTTTCCCGTACCCGGCACCCTGATGGTCGAGCCGACCGAAAGCGAGACGCTGCAGGAGCTGGACCGCTTCATCGCCGCGATGATCGCGATCCGCGAGGAGATCCGCAAGATCGAACGCGGCGAATGGCCGCAGGACAACAACCCGCTGAAACACGCGCCGCACACGGCAGCGTCGGTGGTGGGCGACACCTGGGACCGGCCGTATTCGCGCGAGATCGGCGCGTTTCCGCTGGCAAGCCTGAAGCAGGCGAAATACTGGACACCCGTGGGGCGCATCGACAACGTGCACGGCGACCGCAACCTGTTCTGCAGCTGCGTTCCGGTGGCGGACTACGCGTAGCGGGGCGGCCTGACGCGCGCGGCACCACGGTGGTGCCAGCGCGCGGAAGATCCAGGGAAACGCGCCCCCCGCGATGCTGCCATCGCAGCGCTCACCCTACGGTCAGGTCCAGATCAACCGCATCCGCAAAGGCCATCAGGCGGCTGGCGGTCGCGGCATCGCCCAAGGTCGCAACCACCTCGTCGAAACTGCAGGGAAGAATTTCGCGCAGCGCAGCGTAGACCATCAGCGTCTCGCCGTCCTGCAGCGCGGCCAGTTCGTCTCGCCACACAGCGGCATCCTGCGGTGCCTGCACCAAAGCCCCTGCCACCCGGCGCGCGCATGCTGCGATCGCATGGCAACGCTCGACCGGTGGGTGGGACAGACGGTCCCACCGGATACCGGTCGGCGCAGTGACAAACGTATGGACCCAATGCAGGGTTGTGGCGACATCGAGCCCATGGCGATGCGCCAGCAACCAGGCCCGGCGAAACACCGGGTCAGCCATGCCGGCCTGTACCACGGTCTCGACCGTGCTTGCGAAATCGGCGTCGTCGGTTTGATCACGCTGTGTCATGCAACAGGCCTCCGATGATGCTCGCCTGGAACCCCTTGACGCGCCACGTCGGCGCTGCCAGGCCACACCAGTGTACCGAGTGCACGGCACACGGTGTCGCCGCGCGTGGCAGCTTGCCGTCGAAGCTCGCGCGCAGGCCGTTCGCTGCTGTCGTCCTGTCCATTGGCACTTGATCGTCTGACCCGCCCGCGCCGCTGCCTCACGGATCCGGTGCACGGGCACGATTGCCCGAATCCGGCGCAGGCGTTCGGATCGCGTCCAGTGCCGCAGTCACCTGCACCGCCTCGGCCGCCAACGGGTCATCGGGCAGTGGCCAGGGGCATGCGTCGAGTCGACCAAACCAACGCACGCGGTTGCGGCCGACAAGATCGTAGACACGATCGCCCAGCGCGGCTGGCACCCAGCGCGCAACACGCCCCAGCCATGACCACGGAGGCCCCAGCGCCATCAGGATCCGGCACCAGGCCGCCGTCTTGGTCATGGCGCGTCCCTCGTCCAGCAGCACGAACGAATCCAGCGCCTCGGGATCCATCGCCAGCCGCTCCGACACGAGCCGGCCGGCGGCGGCCTGGAACGGCAGGTAGCGGAACCGATGCGCGTGGTCGTGCCTCTCGATGAACCTCAGGGACGCCAGGCACAGGCGACAGTGGCCATCGAACACGATGATGGGCGGGAGAGGATCGAAAGCTGCCATGCGGTTGCCGTGCGCGTCCTGCATCATCGCCCAGGCGCCAGAACCTGCGAATCGATCCGGAAGTGCGCCACCTCCTGTTCGCGCACGACCGCGATGCGATGGTCATCGAAATACGTGGTCTGCTCCACCACCGTGATCGCATGGATCGGCACCGCGGCGTCGGGCAGGCTGCCATCGAAACTCCAGAACTGGCGCGGCGGCGCCAGCGCATACCACGTCGCGCCCATCGGGCCACTGCCATTGCGATTGGCGACAAAACGTTTGATGAAATTGGCGAAGTCCGCACTTCGGGCTGCATCGAATCGCGCGGCACCGAGCTCCCGCTCGATCCGCAACAAGCCGGCCGCATCCGTCGGTTCGCGCAAGGCCTCGGCAACACGCCGGTCGGCACTGACGCCGTACGGCCCGACCAGCAAGGGATGGTCCGCAACCAGGTATCCGAAACTGGCCATCGTGAATACATCCTCGTACGGTGCGAAGAACTGTGGCGCCAATCGCACGCGTGTGCCGTCGGCCATATGCGCGTCGATCTTGTAGGTGTAGTTGACACGGGTATCGAACCAGCCCAACACAGGCGGCCGTGCCCACCATGCAGCGCTGCTGATCAGCAGCAACGAAACAAACAGGTTGCGGCGGGAGAAGACATCGACCGGCATCCGCATGCGACCAGACACGACCAACGCCAGCAGGGCCGCGTCCAGCGCCATCCAGGTCCAGAACAGGAAGCCGAACAACAGGAACACGCCCGTGTGAAAAACGACCAGGGCTGCCAGCAAGGCCGCTGCAACACGCCGATGGCTGAATATCAACAGGCAACCGCCCTCGAACAACAGCACCGCGAATTGCATGACACCATCGAACGGCCGGATCAGGTCGACGAATGCGACGATGCGCTCTGCGTCCAGAAAACCGAGCCAACCGTGCGCGTAAGCGGCCGGCAACGCGTGAAACGTCTTGCCGTAGCCGAACCAGTCGATCTGCATCTTGGCAAGGAACGCGACCCAATAGGCACCAGCGACCAGGCACAGGCTGAGGAACCAGAAAACGTCGACGCGCCGATGGCCGGTCAGCGACCGGACGAACCATGCCGCTGCAAACAAATTGAGCACATGCAGGACTTGCAGTTTGTGCGCCAGGATCGAACCGCCCAACGCATAGACCGACAGTTGGCCCATGACCGTATACAGCAGCGCCAGCAAGGGGAAAATGAACACGGGGCGCCACCACGACAGCCCCAGCAATACGATCAGCATCAGGCGCGAAGCGTAGTGGCCCTGGTCGAAGAAGTGGTTGAAGCCGTAGGTCGCAAAGGGCCAGACCATGAGCGCGCCCAATCCAACCACGAACAGGCGCAGTTCCCGCCCGCCGCCCCAGTCAGCCCATCCGGCCAACAGGTGGCCACGACGAGCCAGCCACAGGCATCCGAGCACCAACACCAGCAGCGGCATCCAGCCGAGTCGCTCCATCTGCGCCCCAACCAGCCACGGCTGCCCATAAAGCACGAGCGGCATCTTGCCAAACCGCTCCATGGCACGGTCCATCAGCACGAACGCCAGCAACGTCGCTGCGGTGTAGACGTAGAACGGCACGTCCACGCGTGCACCCTTGTCATGCATCCAGCGATCGAAGCGCGATCCCCACGACCCGGATGTCGATGCCACGGGCGAGCCGGCGTGATTCACTGCGAGCCTCCTGCATGGCGAGACCGACGACGCAGCAAGAAGGAGCAGACGGTGTGTTCCGGGCCCAAGGGGCGACCCACTAGCATCCACGGCGACCCCACCACGAACAGGTACGCCAGCGCACCGGCGACAACACAGGCCAGCAGATTGATCGCCGGCGCAAGATCACGCGCAGCCAGTCCGTCTGCCAGGGGCCACATGAGTGTGACCATGACCATGGTGCCGATCATGGCGCGCCAGGTCGGGCGCAACAACTCCAGCGGCGCAACCTCGACCACGCGCAACGTGACCGTCAGCCTCACGACCCACAACACGACGTTGACCGCACTCACCGCGATCACGGCGCCGCCGAGCTCCCCCAACCGGTAACCAAGTACAAACGCCGGCGCCAGCATGGCGACACCCAGTGCGATCAGCATCGAGACCAGGCGGCTGCGTCCCAGCGCGAGCAGCACCGGGTCCTGATTGGCCATCAGGATCGAGCTCAGCGCGTAGATGCCCAGCCCCCGCGTCAGTTCCACCGTCACCTGCCATTGCGCACCGAACAAGGTCGCCACCAACGGTTGCGCAGTCGCCACGATTTTGGCGGCACAGGGCAGTCCGATCAGCGCGATCACGGCAAATACCTCGACAAAGCCATGCCGCAGAACAGATCGGCCTTTCCGCATGCTCGCGTAATCCGGCCGCAACACACGCCGGATCGGCGTGACGATCTCCGAGGGGCGAGGTCGGCGATCTCGCGCGCGACGGCATACAAGCCGACCGCCTCGGGCATCGCGAGCCGCCCGAGCAGGAAAGTGCCTGATTGCCGATAGGCGAATCCGAACACGTTGCCCGCCAGCAACCGTTTGGAGAAAACAAACACCTCGCGCCAATACTTCAGGCACAGTCTCGGTCGATAACGCGACAGCGTACAACTGAATACGACGCGCAACGCCTGGCCGGCAACCATGCCGGTCAGCAGCGCCCGACACGATCTTTGCCACAGGGCAACGCCCAGTGCAACCCCGAAGGAGCCGAACTTGACCAGTCCCAGGTAGGCGAACGCGCGGTCGAACCGCAGGTCACGTTGAAAGTCGACGACGCCCACATGGGTCAGCGCGGACACCAGGATGCCCAGCGCCAGCACGTGCACCACATCGACCAGCCGCGGTTCGGAGAAAACGAGCGCAACGCCGTCCGCACCCAAGCACAAGGCGGCGGCGGTGAACACGCTGCGCAGTACCGACAAGGTCCACACCGTGTTGCAGTGTGCAGGAGTCGGCGCCGGTTGGCGCACCAGCCAGACCTCGAAGTCGAAGGCACCGAACAACTCGATCGCTGCCGCAAACGCGGTCGCCAGTGCAATCAGCCCGTAGTCCGAGGGCTGCAGCAGCCGCGCCAGGACGGCCAGGCCGATGACGCCCAACAGTCGCACGAGCAGGCGCGCGCCAACCACCCATGCCACGCCGGTCGCCATGCGCAGGCCGATCGAAGTCGTGGCGGTACTCACCGTGTCGCCCTGTCTAGCGCTCGCCGGACCCACCCTCGCCCAGTAATCCCGCCAGCCGGGCGAACTCCGCTTCGTCGAGATCCGCCAGCGGAAAGTCCCGGGCTGACGGCCGATCCGGTTCGCGCTGCGATTGCGTATCCGCGATCGAACGCAGGCATGCTGCGAAATCGTCGACCCGGGCCTGTATCGTTTCCGGCCGATGCAGCGCGGTGCTGAATTGCCAGTCGATCACCAGCTGCCCGCCCTCGAGCCAGGCATTGACCTCGATCGCATACGCGCGCTGACCATGGGCACTGCGTGCATGCGTGCGGCGTTCGCGCACCTGCTTCAGGCTGCCGCCGTGCGACGTAGACATGTCCAGAGGCCCGAGGTAGTTGAACACCAGCTGCGCGTGCCTTGCCCCGGCCATTGACGCGCGCACGGCCGGATCGGCACTGAGATAACGCAACAGGCCATAACCGACACCGCCGTTCGGAATCGCCCGGAATCGACGGCCGACATCGTCCAGCGTGGCCTGCAACCCGCCTTGCGGTTGCAACAGGAAGGGGTACACGCAGGTGCACCATCCCACCATCCGCGACAGGTCGAGATCGTCCGACAGGGGTTCGCGACCATGGCCTTCCACGTCGACCATCAGCGCCTGGTCGCCGCGCCAAAGGCCCATGGACACGGTCAGGGCGCACAACAAGGCCTCGACCAATCGGGAACCGCCGCGGGCCATCGAACGCGCACCCAGCTGCGCACTGGTCTCGGCATCGAGCTGCAGGCGGATCGACTGCGCCGAAGTGCAACTATTGGCAGCCGCCACATGGTCGTGGTCCAGCGGCAGGCGATGGTCGCCGTGGGTCAACGCCTGCTGCCAGTAGTCGAACTGCTGGCGAATCGGCGTCGATTGGGCCGCCGCGACCAGTTGCCGCGACCAGGCCGAGAAGCTCGCACTCGGCGCCGGCAAGCCGACCGGCCGCTGCGCGAGTTGCTGCGTCAGCGCAGTGTCCAGGTCCTCGACCAATACCCGCCAGGACAAGGCGTCGATGGCCAGGTGATGGACCGCGAGCAGCAGCCGATGGGCGGCACCACCATCGGTGCGCGCCAGCGTTGCATGCAGCATAGGGCCGCGTGCCAGGTCGATCGCCGTGTTGCAGGCCAGCGCCAGCCGTTCCAGGGCCTCGTCGAGCGCCGCGCCGCGCAGCCCACCGACGTCGGCCACGGTCAGGGGCGCTGCCGCGTCACTCGCGCCGATCTGCGGCTGCCACTCATCTCCCGCATTCGTGAACTGCAGCCGCAGGGCATCGTGATGGCGCAACACACCGGACAAGGCGTCGCGGAGCATGGCCGGCGTGACGGCTGCATCCAGCTGCCACTCGAAACACTGGTTCCAATGGCCGCGATCGACGGGGATACGTTCGAAGAACCAGTGGCTGATCGGCGTCAGCGGCAATGCACCGCCGGGCGCATCCGCTGCAGCAGCGCGCTGTGTGCGATCGACCAGGCGTGCCTGGGCGGCAACCGTTGGATGGGCGAAAAAATGCTCGGGGCTGATCGCCAGTCCGGCGCGCCGGGCACGCGACAGGATGCGGATGCTGAGCAGGGAATCACCACCGAGTTCGAAGAAGTTCTCGTCCACGCCCACGTATTCCAGCCCCAGCACGTCGGCCCAGATGTCGGCCAGTACCGCCTCATCGCCGCTGGCCGCGGCCTGAGGCTCGCGCTGTGCGCCGCCGACACAGGCAGCCTGGAAGCCCAAGGCAGCCCGGTCGAGCTTGCCACTGGTTGCGCGCGGCAGGGCGTCGGCAACAATGAACTGGTGCGGCACCATGTAGTCGGGCAGTTGCGCGCCGACAAACGACCGAAGATCCGCCAGCGCCGGCTCACGATCCGGCACCGGCACCATCCAGGCGACCAGGCGTTGCTTGCCGTCCTTCTGCACATGATCGCGCGCCAGCGCCGCGGCCAACCACTGGCGTTGCCAGGGCGCCAGTTTCTCCACCCGTGCGGTCAATTCATTGGTCGTCGTCGAATCGTGCATGCAACCGCCTATTTGACTGCTGCCACCAGCATCATGGTGTCCGACCACCATGCATCACGCACGTCCGACGGCAGGTCGAGCGGCGCGATCCGGCGCATCGTGATGCTGGAGAAATGCTGCAACAAGGCACGTTGATGGCCGCGCCCGAGCGAGTCCATCTCGTTCGACAGGTAGGTGAACACCCCGCCATCGACCAGGTGCTGCGCCGCATGGCCGAAGAAATGTTCGGCAAACGTCGTGGATTCCCCGATCTGTTCGACCAGTTCCTCCTCGTTGAGCGGATAGGTATGAAAAAAAATCCCGTCGAAACGACCCAGCGTACCGAGCACGTCCTGCCACAGGCCCGGCACGATCCGGATGTCCCGCCCGGGCAGGGTCGCAGCCCATTGTTCGCAGCGCCGCACGATGGGCAGGTTGCATTCGATCACGGTATGGCTGGCCACCCCTGCGGCCTGGATCATGGCCGAGGCGATGCCGCGGCCGTAGCCGATCTCCAGCACATGCCCATGGCCGGCGCCGACCACCTCGGCCATCGCCGCCATGATGGGTATCTGCCAGTCCTCCATGATCTCTGCATCCGACAGTTCGGCCTGCGCCCGGTCGCCGGTGTATTTCACATCCACGCCGGGAACAAGCGCTGGCGCCAGGCGGTCAAGCGCCACGAGGTCCGCCGCGAACTCGGACATCGCGCGGTTCAGCAGCCAGTTGCGCTGCGCCTCTCGCGGCGCCCGCATGAATCCCGCGTTCTTGATGTCGAGCGTGATGTCGAAATCGCGCTGGCGTTTCAATCGGCGCGTCACGACAGGCTCCTGGCACCGGATGCCCAGGCCGGTGGCGCATCCTGCATGGTCTCGACCAGCGACAACAAGCGCTGCGCATCGGCGGGAGGCAAAGCCGACAAGGCCTGGCACAGCGCCTGCGGCTCGTCCGACACGGCATGCGGCGCAGCCACGACGACCACTTCGCGCAGGTCCGGATGACGTGCCAGCACCCGCTCGACCTCCTCCGGTTCCACCCGGTACCCGCGAATCTTGACCTGGTTGTCGATCCGGCCCAGGAATGCGAACGCACCGTCCGGCAGTTGCCGCCCCAGGTCGCCGCTGCGGTACAGCCGACTGCCAGGATGCTGCGGGTCGTCTGCGAAACGCGCAGCATCTCTTGGATCCGGTTTCCAGTAACCACGCGCGAGCCCGGCACCGGCAATACACAATTCCCCGGCAATGCCCTGCGGACAAGGACGGCCATGGGCGTCGCGCACCGAAACAGCGGCCGTGCTGATGGCATGACCAATGGGCACGCAACCCGCACGCGCGACGACACCAGGATCGAGCTTGATCGCCGTCGACCAGACGGCTGCTTCCGCCGGGCCATATTCGTTGTACAAGGCCACGTGCGGCAGGCGCGCGTGATGCATGTCGACCAAGGCCGGCGGACAGGCTTCTCCCGCCACCACCACCACGCGCAGGCGGCCCAGCCCCGACTGCGGCAGCTGCTCGAGCACGGCTTCCCACAAGCTTGGCAGGCACAACAGGTGACTGATGCGCTCGACGTCGATGCGTTGCACCAGGCGCAGCGGATCCTGTTCGATGCGCTGCGGCGCGACGACCAGCGTGCCGCCCGTGAACAGCGGCCAGTAGACGCCGGCGATCGCGCTGTCCGTGGCGATCGAGGACAACAGCAGGTAACGCTGCGGCGCAGACGGGTAAAACACCTCCCGCGCCAGCAGCGATGCGCTCAGATTGCGGTGGGTCAGCACCACACCCTTGGGCGCGCCGGTCGAACCCGATGTATAGATCAGATACGCCGGATCGTCCATCGCGGGCGGCGCAACCGGGTCCGGCGCTTGCGCACCGCGGGAGGCCACGTCGATGGCCACCATCGCATCTGGCGGCAGCGCCAGCACGCGCATACCGGCATCATCGACCAGGACAAATCCCGCCAGGGTCCCGCTGCCTGCCGCCACACCGGCCGCCAGATCGGCCAGCACGCTGTCGATGCGTGCGGGTGGCAGGCCGGCATCGATCACGACATGGGCAGCGCCGGCCTTGAGCACCGCCACCATGGCCAGCACCACCGACGCGGACCGGGTAGCGCAGATGGGGACGCACACGCCCGGCCCTGCGCCGAGCGCCTGCAACCGACCGGCCAATACGTCCGTACGCTGCGCGAAGTCGGCCCATGTCAGCTGCTCGTTGCCATCCACGAGTGCCATCACCTGCGGTTGCGTCGCGACATGCACGCGCATGGCCTCGACGATGGTTCGCCCTTCGCCGGGGCGCGGTGCAGCACCAGCCACACGGTCGGCCTCGTGCGGTGGCAGGATTTCGATGTCGCGCAACCGCTGGAGCGACGCGTCGCACAATGCGTCCAGTGCCTGTTCCATATGGTCGAGCACACGGTGCATCGCCGCCTCGTCGTAACGGCCGGGGTCGAACACCAGCCGCAAGGACAAGGTCTTTCCCGGGATCACGATCAGCGCCAGCGGATAGTGGCTGTGGGCCAGGTAGTTCTCGTCGCGCACCTCGACCTGCCGGCCATGCCCGAGCGGCTGGGAATGCATCGGCGCGTTTTCCACCACCAGGACCGTATCGAACAACGATTGGCCGGCGGGGACGCCACTGGCCCGATGGATATCGACCAGAGGGGTGTGTTCGAATGCGCGCATCTGTACCTGCAACGCCAGCAAGGCGCGCAACCAAGGGCCCGGCTCTTGCAGCGGATCGATGCGCACGCGCAGTGGTGGCGTGTTCATGCACAGGCCCACCAAGGTTTGTGCACCTTCCAGTTCAGCCGGCCTTCCGGCGCTGGTGTACCCGAAGGCGACATCCGACTGGCCCGCATAACGCGCCAGCAGCACGGCCCAGGCACCGGCTACACAGCAACCCAGTGTCACCCGTTCGCGGCGCGCGCCCTGCTCGATACGGGCGAACCGGTCTGGCGCCAGGTCGCGGCGCAATGTGGTGGCGCTTTCCTGGGTCGGTGCGGGCGGCGCAGGGCCGAAAGATGGTGCGGGCACGGCTGCATATCCGTCCAGTGCCGCGCGCCAGAACGCAATGCCCTGCTCGCGATCCTGCGCAGCCGACCAGGCGACAAAATCAGCGTAGGGCAGCGGCTTCGCCCATTCATCCGGCTTACCGTCACAGGCGGCCCGATACGTCTGCCAGACTTCGTCGAGCAGGATCTGCAACGACCATGCGTCCATCAACACATGGTGGAAACTCACCAGCATCCGCCAACACGCGGGCGCCAGCGCGATCAGCTGAACGCGCAACAGCGGTGCAGAATCCAGCGCAAAACCCTGGCTGCGGTCGTCGGCCAGGAACAGCTGCCAACGCCGCTGCTGCTCGCCCTGCGGCATCGACTGCCAGTCGTGTTCGGTCCAGGGCAACTGCACGCGCTTGCGCACGAGCTGCAAGGGCCGGTCGCGACCCTCCCATGTAAACAGCGTCCGCAATACGTCATGCCGGTCGACCGACTGTTGCCAGGCGGCCCGCAACTGCACGATGTCGGGTGTGCCGTGCAGATCGCAGGCGTACTGCTCGAAATAGGCGCCCGACCGCTTGCCGTCGATGGTGTGCAGCAACAGACCTTCCTGGACCGCGGTGAGCGGATATACCGCCTGGATGTTGTCGTCGGCCATGCTGTGTCTATGTGGCGTTTCCGCCCTTGCCAGTTGCACCGAATTCCGCCAGCAGGGATTCGAGTTCGTCCCGATTGATACCAGCCGTCGCAAGTCCGGTGTCGACCGCATCGACCTTGGAGTTACCGGCGTCATGGTCGACCAGGGATCCCAATTCCAGCAAGGTGTCGGACACACAACGGATGACCATTGCGTCGTCGAGCCGCCCTGCGTCCCAGGACCAGCGCAGGTTGAGCTGGCCCCGAAATACGAATGCCAGCACGTCGAGCGGCAGCCGTGTATCCGCCGGGGCCACATGCAAAGGCCGGGCCAGACACATCAGAGGGTCTGCCGCCAACGCCGCATCCAACGCGCCGAGATAACGGAACCGGAACTCCGCCGCAGGCAGCTGGCGCAGCTGCCGCGCCAGTTCGGCATCATCGTCCTGCTCGCAGCCCAGCGCGAAGTCCAGCCCGCCGCCTGGCTGGGCTCGCCACACCCTGGCCAACTCGGCCAGGTCCCCGGCCGGAGTGCCATCCGGCGCCAACCGCACATTCAGCGGGACCAGCGCCGCCAGATGGCCAACCGTGCGCGCCGGGTCCAGGGCGGGAAACCGATCGGTTCGCCCGTCGACCTCGACTTCGACGCGCCGGTGGCGACCGGTCCGCAACCCGGGTGTTGCGCGCAATACCGCCGCCAGAATCAGTTCCTGCGCCCTGGCCTTGTCCACCGCCGTTGGGCTGCGCAGCAAGCGCTTCGAGGCGGCCATGTCGAGCGCGACACTCGTGTGTGACCACGCCACCACGCCCGGTGTGTCCGACGACGACCTCGGCGCAGAGGTGGAAACACGCGCACGAGGCTCCAGCCAGTGCCGCGCCCGCTCATGCGCCACGGCACTGTCGGCATAGTCGCCCAGCTCCTGGGCCCACTCCCGTACCGATGCCGTGGGCGCGGGCAGGGAGACGGCCTGGTCGGCGCAGGCCGCGGCGTAAGCCGCTGCAAGATCTTCGAGCACGATCGCCCACGACGCGGTGTCGATGACGCTCGCATGTACCTGCAGCACCACGATACCGCCACTGCCCTGACGTCCGCAGGCCATCCGTACCATTGGCACCTCGGCGAAATCCATGGGTGCGGACGCGACGAACGCGTCGATCATGTCGTCCAGCGAACGTCCCTCGCCTGGGTCGAGCTCCAGCAGGTCGGCCGCCCCGTCACCGACCGGCACGATCTGGCCGAGCCAGCGGTCCGACTCCCGACGCAAACGGGTGCGCAACGCGCCGTGACACTCCATCAGCTGCGTCAGGGCTTGTGCCAGCGCCCGGGGTACGGGCGGTTCGGACGTTTCTATCACCACGTGTTGCCACGCAGCGTCGGCGGTCGATCGCAGCACCGCCTGTTGACCCGCCAACAGCCGCACCGGCCCGGCCGTTGCCGGCCGGACACCTGGTCGCGGCTCCGCCGCACGGATCGCCAGTGCGAGTTCTGCAATCGTCGGCGCCTCGAACAGCTGCTGTGGCGTCAAATGCAGATGCCGGGCGCGCGCCCGCGCGACGATCTGGATGTTGTGGATCGAGTCACCGCCCAGATCGAAGAAATTGTCCAGCACGCCAATGCGATCCAGTCCCAGAATCTCCTGCCAGATGGCGACAAGCAGCGTTTCGGTGGCATCGCGCGGCGCCAGATAGGCCGTCGGCAGATCGGGGCGGGTACCACCCGGTGCAGGCAGGGCGGCTCGGTCGATCTTGCCATTGGTGGTCAACGGCATCTGCGCCAGATGCACGAAATGGCTGGGAATCAAGGCTGCCGGCAGGCGTGTTCCCAGATAGTCTCTCAGCGCCTGCGGCGCCAGTGGCTGCGCGCTGACGTAATACGCAACCAGATAACGATCGCTGCGTCCGGCCGGCGGCGCGTCGATCCGGTAGTCGATCTGCTCCAGCACCCGGGCGACGTTGTGCATGTCGATCCGGTCGTCGAGCTCGGCCAGTGCCGCATCCCGCTCCTTGTGTCCGAGCCGCACGTCCCAGCTGTAGGGCAAGGCGTAGTTGTGAAAACCGCGTTCGCTGCGGTGCACATGGATGCCGACCTCGTTGATCCGGCAATTGGTCGAGCGCCCGGTGTCGACCGGGCGCACCCACGAGACCTTGTTGGCCAGGTACTCCAGGATCTGCGCCAGCGTCACCTCGCGGTAGCGGTAGAAGTCGATGAACTGCACCTGTTCGAACACCGCGTCGTCGGCAAAGATCCGCACGTCCAGCTGCCGGGCCACCGCATCGTCCATCCGGTGGTAGGCCTTGCGCGCCTGCAACACGGCGCGGTCGACTAACGAGCGGTCGAACACCCCTTGCTGGAACAGGCCGGCCACGCGGGTCTCGAAGATCTGCCCGCGCGACAGACCGGTGAAGACGTAACGGATGCCGCGCTGCCGCGCCAATTGTGTACTCAAGGTGTAGATGGTCTTGAAGCAGCCGTTGCATACATTGCTGAAGCGGTGCAGGCTGTCCTTGAAAATCGCATTCATCGCGTCGGTTCGCCCGACCACCAGTTCGAGCCCGAGGTCCGACACCACGCGACGCACATTGGCCATCGCGCCATCCGAGATGAATCCGTTGTCCAGCGTGAATACCAGCGGGCGCAGGCCGAGATCGACCAGTTGGCACAAGGCATAGGTGCTGTCCTTGCCGCCACTGAGCAGCATCATGCAGTCGTGCCCGCCGCTACCCGAATCACGTGCACGCCGGACGATGTCCGCGAGTTCGTTCTCGTCGCCGAAATAGGCCTGCGCCTGCTCCCGGAACTTCGCATATTGCCGGCAAATCCGGCACACGCCTTGTGCGTCGATATGCGCTTCAGGATGCAACGCGGTCAATCCGCACACCGCGCAATTCACGGGCGCCGCCGGGTCGCTCCGGTCGCCGCCATGGCGCAGCGCCTCCACCGCACAGTCCGTGATTGCGCCATGGTCCTTGAGCAAGCGCTCGATTTCGCCCGGCTCGATGCGCACGCCACGAATCTTGACCTGGCGATCGACACGTCCGAGGTAGACCATCTCGTTGCGGTCGTTCCATACGCCGACATCACCGGATGCGTACATGCGCGTGCCCGGCACGAACGGGTTGTCGACGAATTTCTCGGCCGTGCGCTCCGTCTGACCAAGGTAGCCGCGCGCCAGCCCGGCGCCGCCGATATGGATTTCACCGCCGATGCCTGCGGGAACCAGGCGGCGCCTGGCATCGAGCAGGTACACGTCCAGCCCGTCGATCGCCCGACCGACCGGCACCGACAAGGCCGTGTCGCGCTCGGGATCGAACAGATGCGTCATGCAGCCGATCGTCGCCTCGGTCGGACCGTACTCGTTGAAGATGCGCAGTGCACCACCGAAACGCCGTACGCTGGCACGCGCGAGATCGGTCTTGAGATCTTCGCCACCCAGGATCATCGTGCGCACGCGCGATTGGGACAAATCCATGGTCTGCATCAACGCCAGGTGCGCCGGCGTCAGCTTGAGTACCTCGACGCGGTTGTCCCGCACCACCTGCATGATGACCGGTTCGTCGCCGTCGGACGCCGCAGGATAGACCACGATGGACCCGCCCGACACCAGCGGCAGCAGCACCGACGTCAGGGTCAGGTCGAACGAAAGCGAGGAGAACAGGGCAAACGCCTTGGGTTGCCCGTCCAGATACTGGCCTCGGGCCCAGAGCAGGTAGTTCGTGATGCTGTGGCGCTCGATCATGACACCCTTGGGATCACCACTGGAGCCGGACGTATAGATCACGTAAGCCAGATCGGAGCCCCGCACGGCCGCCGCCTTGTCGGTGGCCGCAGGCGGTGCAGCACCTGTGCAGTCCAACACCAGGCACGGCCCGACCGATTCCGGTGCGACCTCGCTCGGGCCGGTGATGACCAGTGCAACCTGTGCGTCCTTGCACAGGTAGGCGATACGCGCGGCAGGATAGTCCGGATCCAGCGGAAGGAACGCCGCGCCGCAGCGCAGGATGCCGAGCATCGCCACCACCGCCTCGAGCGAGCGCCCCAGCATCACACCGACGATGTCGCCCGGCCCGATGCCGCGGTCCGCCAGTGTCCTTGCCAGCGCAGCGGCGCGATCGGCGAGTTCCTGGTACGTCAGGTCCTTGCCTTGGCAGGCAAGCGCAGGCGCCTGCGGGTCCCGCATCACCTGCTGCTCGAACAGGTCGAACAGGTCGGTTGCCGGCAATGGCGGCCGCACGCCTGCGCGGTACCCGGCGAGCAGCTGCGACCGTTGGTCGTCACCGACCAGTTCGACGTCCTCGATGCACTGGCCTGGATCGGCCAGCATCGCGTCTGCCAACACCAGGAAATGCCGCACCAGCCACTCCTGCCGGACAGCGCCGAACATCTCGACGTTCATGTCCAGAAACAGCTTGAACGCAGCGTCGCGGTCGAAGTTCTCGACCTGCATGCGCAACACATGGTTGCGATCGCCATAACCCGGGTGCAACCAGCGCGCCTGTGTCGGAAGTCCGTCGAAATCACCGAATGTCGCCGTGATGAAATTCAGCACCACGTCAAAGGCCCGGTGTTGCCGCGCTCCGGCGACCCCGGGCCGGGCATGGCGCATCATCTGCGCCGTGGCATGTGCGACCTTGTGGTGCAGCGCCAGGAAGTCATCGTTCTCATCGACGGCAACCCCCAACGGCAGGATCTCGATCAGCAAGCCGGCGGCGCGCCGGAATTGCGCCGAACCACGATTGCGCGACGGCGCACCCAAGGCCAGGTTGGTGTTCCCTGTGGTTCGAAACAGGCAGGCAAACAGCAGCGTTGCAAACAGCTGGAACAGAGACAGATCGGGCGTGAAAGCCTGGAACGGCCTGGCTGCGGCCAGCGCACGCATACGCGCGGAACGCGCCGCACCCCACGGCACTTCGACGCGTTCGGTTCGCCCCTGAACGCAGCCGGCGGACGCCTGGTAAAAACGCGAAGGCGCGGGCAACTGCGCCATTTGCTGCGACCAGTAGTCCTGTGCCGGGCGGTTCTGCGGCGAAGCCATTTGCGCGGCCTCGAAATCGACATAGTCGGCAAACGCCGTCAATGGCGCCACCGGGTCCTGCGTGCGTTTGCACCCCAGCCGATAAAACGCCTGTTGCTGCGCAAACAAGACGGCTACCGACGACGCATCGGTGACGATGTGGTGCTGATTCAGATACCACACATGCACGTCGCCGGCCAGCCGCAACAAGGCCGATTCGAACGGACACCGCGACAGATCGAACTTGACCCCGACGTGGCCGGACAACCATTCCTGCAACGCCGCCTCGGGGTCCGCACGGCCGCTGATGTCGATCAGGGGCAAACCATGGTGCGTGGGCAGGACACGTTGTCGGGGCGTGCCAGCGCTGTCGTCGATCACGGTGCGCAACGCGTCGCAACCCTCGACCAGTCGCTCGAAAGCCCATTGAAAAGCGGCAACGTCCAGCGCTCCTTCGATGCGAAAGGCCAGCGCCATGTTGTACAGCGGATCATCCGGCTGCAGCTTCTGGCCGCTCCAGATCGCCAGCTGTGCAGCGGTCAATGCGCGGGAGGACGGGACGCCTTGCGGTTGCATCTCAGGCGGTCCCCGGAGCCGACGACCGTTTCGCGCCGACGCGGCGCAGGTAGTCGTCGATGGTCGCGATGGTGCGGAAGTTCTCGATCACGAAATCCTCGACCGGAACCACGATGCCGCTCAAAGCTTCCATATGGGCGACCAGCCGCATCATTCCCAGCGAATCGAGCATGCCGTCGACGAGCAGGTTCTCGTCGTCCTGCAACTGCTCGCCGTCCATCAGTTCGGCGGCGATGAAGTCACGCAATTCGGATCTGAAATCAATCGTGCTCATACCGTCTCCGAAGGGTGGCTGCCGTCAGCGGCCAGGTTATCACGCAGAACTCGCCGATCGATCTTTCCGGTCGTGGTTCGCACGAAGTCGGGTACCGACGAGATCCGCGCCGGCACCGCATACGGGGGCAGGAATTGCTTGCAATGCCGGGTCAGGGCCTGAACCTGGTCAGCCGCATCGCGGACCTTGAAAGTCACCGCGGCCGCGATCGCCAATGCCCCGGCATCGTCGTCGACCGTCACGGCGGCAGCCTCTTCGACGGACGGGTGCCGGGCCAATACCGACTCGACCTCGTCAAGCTCGACCCGGTATCCGCGGATCTTCACCTGCCGGTCCTTGCGCCCGAGAAAATGCAGCACACCCGCCGGGTCCTCGCGCACCAGATCGCCGGTACGGTAAAACACGTCGTCCGTGCCGCTCCGGCACGAGCGTCGATAAAAGGCCCTGGCGTTGAGTTCTTCCCGGGCCCAGTAACCCGTCATCATCGATGGCGTGCGCACCAGCAGTTCGCCGCTGGTGCCACCGGGCACTGCCGCATCCGCGTCGTCGACGATCAAGCCCTCGACATGCATGCCGAGCGGGCCAACAGGGATACTGGCCTCGTCGCCAGCGAGCGGTGGCACCACGTAGTGGCTCACCCCGTTGACTTCCGCCGGCCCGTAGATATTGTCGAAACGCGCTTGGGGCCACAGCTGCATCAGCGCGGCCAGGTGTCTGGCCGACATGGGTTCGCCGCCAAAGATCACCCAGCGCAAGGCGGAGCAATCATGGGCAGCCAGATTGCCGCGCAGCAACAATTGCACCAGCGCAAAGGGCACGGTATAGAGCACGGTCATGCGTTGCCGTGCGATCAGGTCTGCGTAACTGGAAGGCATCCTGGTGAATGCTTCCGGGATGATCGCGGTCGCACAACCTGCCACCGCGCCGGCGAAGAAGTCGAGGATCGACAAGTCGAAATGCAGCGGCGCATGGTTGCTGAGCAGATCGGTCGTGACGAGCCCGTATTCGCCGGCAGCCCAGCGCGAAAACGCCAGGCTGCTGTCGTGTGTGTGCACGATGCCCTTGGGTTCGCCGGTCGATCCCGAGGTGTAGATGATGTAGGCCATGTCACCGCCACCCGTACCCGCCGCAGGTGGCGCGCCGCCATTGCATGCGTCGACCTCGGACCACGGCACGTGGTCGTACCCCGCCGCCTGCTGGACGTCGACGCCGAACAGGCACACGGTGGCCGACAAACTGTCGCGCAGCAGCGCCAAGGTACGGGTCCGACTGCCGCTGGTGACCAGATGACGGATGCCGCAGTCATCGACCATTCTGGCGATCCGCTGCGCCGGAGCCGCCGGATCAAGCGGCACATAGGCGGCGCCGGCCTTCATGATCCCGTGCAGGGCGACCGGCGTTCGCAGCGACTTCTCCATGTAGATCCCGACGCGATCGCCCCGGCGCACGCCACGGGCGGCGAGCGCATGGGCAAGCTGGTTCGATTGCAGGCTCAGTTCCGCATAACTCAGCGTCTCGTCGAGGAACCGCATGGCAGGATGATCCGGCGCACGCTGCGCACGATGGTCGATGAGGCTCGGCAAGGTGTCCATCGTGGCTCCGTGCATCGCTCGACCTTACAGTCCCATCAGAGATGCAATCACGTTGCGCTGGATATCCGACGTTCCTGCGTAGATGGTCCCGCCGATGGCGTCGCGCAGATCACGCTCGATTCCGTTGTCGGTCATGTACCCCGACGCACCATGCAAACGGATCGCATCCATGCTCGAGGCCAGGAAACATTCGCTCAGATGCAACTTGAGCATCGCCGTTTCCATCAGGGCGTCCCGCCCTTCCCGCTTGAGTCCGGCGACATGGTAGAGCAGCAGGCGCGATGTCTCCAGTCGCATCTTCATGTCGACGATGCGGTTGGCGACCGACTGGAACTTCCCGACAGAGCGGCCGAACTGCTTGCGTTTACGGACATGGCGACACGCCATCTCCAGCTGTCGCTGCATGGCGCCAAGCTGGCTGGCCAGAATGCAGCAGCGCTCCCACTCCAGCGAGCTGGTCGAGAGGCGAAATCCGGCACCTTCAGCACCAAGACGGGCGGACTCCGGCACGAAGCAGTTGTCGAATACCAGTTCGCACATCGGCACCGTGCGCAGCCCCATCTTGCCGGTCGCCGGACCGAAATGCAGTCCCGGTGTGCCGCGCTCCACCAGAAACGCGGTGATGCCCCAACGCCCCAGCGCCGGGTCGATGTTGGCGTACACCAGCACGAGATCGGCAACAGGCGCCAGCGAGATATACCGCTTCACGCCGCTGATCTGGTATCCGCCGTCGCATTTCCTGGCATGGGTGCGCATGGAGAACGCGTCCGAACCGGCGTCCGGCTCGGTCATTGCATGGGCGCCGATCAGCTGGCCGCGACACATCGCCGGCAGGTAGCGGCGCTGCTGCGCTTCGTTGCCATAATGCACGATCGGCAACTGTACGGTCCACATCTGCGCATTGAGCGCGAATGCCAGGCCATTGTCCGGGCACCCGTACCCCAGACCCTCCATCACCAGCATCGCATCCAGGAAGTCGGTTCCGCGCCCACCGTCGACGCTGCTCGGGACCGCCATGCCCTGTATGCCATGGTCGGCACACCGGCGCCACGCCGCATGCGGAAACTCCTGGTTTCGCTCGAGCGCGGCGATGTCATGGTCCAGTTCCGCGCGCGCAAACTCGACCACCTTCAGCTTCAGGGCCTGTTGCTCCGGGGTCCATCCGAATTGCATCTGCTCACCCGCCTTGCGTCAGCGCCTTGAAGGGCCATTGCAACAAGGCCCCCAGCGGAAGGTCGATCTCGAGCACACGTTCGGTGAACCAGTAGGCGGCGACACCGATCAATGCGACCGCGCCCGGGCGCAACACGTACACCAGATAGAAACGGGTGCGACGCAGCATGAACATCAACGGAAATGCCACCGCAACGATGAGCAGCTGGCCCAGTTCGACCCCCACATTGAACCCCACCAGCGAATGCACCATGTAATTGCCTGGAATCCCCATGTCGCGCAATACGCTCGCGAACCCGAAGCCGTGAAACAGTCCGAATCCGAACACCACCAGCAGGATGCGCCGGCCAAACACCGGATACAACACATCGAGCGCGGCGGCGGCAATGGACAACGCGATCACCGACTCGACGATGCGAGACGGCAATGCGGCCACGTCCAGCGCCGCCAGGCTCAAGGTGATGGTGTGTGCCGCGGTGAACACCGTCACGATGCCCACGACCCGCCAGAAGGCGGTGCGAAAATCCGACACCGGCTCCCAACGTCCCGCCCGGCGTTGCACCACGGCCGGCAGCAACAAGGCCATCAAGAACAGAATGTGATCGATTCCCACCCAGATGTGGTGGGCGCCCAATCCGACCATGGCGCGCATGCCGGTCCAGACGCTGGACTGCGAAAGATCGATGACCTGGCGTGGCGCATCGGGCGAGAACACGGCCACCACGTTGCTTTCGTCGTTGAAGGTTCCCGTGCCCCAGTCATGCTCGACCACCGCCAGTCCGCGATGCTCCGGCATGGCCGCGAAGCCGACCCGGTATTCGACGTCCACGTGGCGCAAGGCACGCCCGGCGTCGGTCAGGGTGAAACGCATCACGACATAGTCGGCCAGTGCGATCGCGTCGATGCCGTGGTCATCGAACACCAGTGCCTGCGCCTGGCCATTGGGAGCGAAACGGATGTGTTCCCGAAGATACGCGGCCAGGGTTTCGACATGGGGCGTGACGTCGTCCCGCGTGGCGCCACGCTCGGGAATGTTCAGTGACAACAGGCGGTTCAGGTCGGAAACCGTGATCTCGACTCGGCCGTCGATGGCGGCATCGGCGACACGCAGAAATATGTAGCTTTGCCCGAGCTGGTGCGCTTGGGCCGGCATCGTCAACGCCAGAATCGACGCCACCAGCCACAACTGGACCAGAGCCCTCCATCGCGCGGATGAAGTGCGCATCATGCCGGTATTCCCGCCAGCAAGGTATCGAGTTGCCGAGCCACCAATCGCACATGGGGCTCCCGCAAGATGTCCAGGTGCTCCGCAATCGGCAAGTCGACCACCGACACGGATGTCGTCTGCAACCGCCATCCCAGCGAGCGATCGCGGACGCGCCAATACGGCTGCTTGTCGATGCGCAGCACGGTGATCGGCGATCGGATCGGCACGAACGCCGCACGTGCCGCGGGCCGCCCCATGGCTCCCAGCCACTCGTCTTCCGACACGGCGACGGTCTCCGCCCGTGGGGTCGGGCTGGAGGGATCCGGCAATGCCGGGGTCGACATGGGCGCCGCAGCCTCCCCGGCGACGGCCTCGTCTTGCGCATTCGCTTTCGACTTCACGCGCATCAGCTTGCGCTCCACCAACTCGCGCAGACGGCGCCAGCGCGCATCCGGATCCATGGCCGCCAGTGAGGCGACGCGGCCTCGGTACCAGCGCAGACGATTGGCAGCGCGATGTGCAATGATGAGGCGCGACACGGTGAAATACCCCCATGTATTGATGATGCCCAGGAAGCCGGCAGCTTCGCCGCGTGACTCCAGCGTACGTGTCACTTCGACAGCAATCTGGGAGCCCACGCACATGCCCAGCAAACGGTAGGGCCCGCTGAGCTGGATCTGGCGAATGGCCTCGACATAGAGCTGCGCCAGCGCAGGCAGTTCGGACGGTGACATCCGTCGCACGGCGTTCGTGCCTGGCGGTGCCTGGATCACATAGACCGGCCGGTTCGGCTGCAGGTGCCGTGCCAGCAACGCGTAGCCGATCGTGTTGACCTCCGGCGAGGCGATACAGAACAACGGCGCGTCGTCTCCGCCCGAGGTGATCGTGGTCGCCATCGCACCGGACAAAGGCCACCGGCCGGCATGGATGGCCGAAGCCATCTGGCGGATGGTGCTGGACTCGAACAACGCCATCAGCGGGACCTTGCTGCGGGTCGCTGCCGTGACGCGTGCATGCAGGCGGACCGCCTTGATCGAGTCGCCACCAAGCGCAAAGAAGTCGGCGTCCGGGTCGATCTCGCGCAGGCCGAGCACATGGGCCCACTCCGTGTTCAGTATGTCGGTCAACAAGGCCAGATCCGGCCCTTCGCGCCCGTCAATCGCCTGATCCTCGATGCTGCCATCCGCATCCGCCACGACGTCGGACTGCGGGCCGCGGACGCGGCGAGCCGGGCCATCGTCTGCGCGGCGATAGCCCTGAATCTCACCGAAACACAGGTTCGAAGAACTCGATGCCAGCACGCCCAGCGTGTGCAGAAGCCTGTCCATGATGTCGCGCGGAGCTGCCGGCAATGGCAGTCCGGGTTCGAACAACAACTCGAACCCGTGCCCTTCGCCGTGCTCGGCAACGGTCAAGGTCAAGGGATACGCCGTCCGCAGCGCGTTGTCCTGGTGTCGGATGGCGAGGTCGCCCATGGTCGCCGTCGTCTCCGAGGTCAACCACACGAGCAAGGTATCGAGCAGTTGCGCGTCGGCCTGCACACGGCTGCAAGCCAGGATGTCCGGCAGCGCGAGATGGTCGTGTGACTGGCGTCGCTGCTGTGCCAGTTGGTGCGCCTGCAGAACATCGACGACCCGCTCGTCAGGCCCCAGACGCCATACGACTGGCACATTGTTGACGAAACTGCCCACGATAGCTTCCACATCACGCAGTTCCGCCGGGCGTCCGGACACGGTGATGCCGAACACCACGTCGCGGCACTGCACGTAATGGTTGACGACCAATGCCCAACCGGCCTGGATCACCGTGCTCATGGTCAGGCCATGCGCACGCGCGAATCGTCCCAGTGCCTGGGCCACGGTGCCGTCGGTACGGCCACGCACCGATCGCTCGCCCGCGTCCGTCGCGTGCCGCGATGTTTCGTGCCTTGCCTGTGTCAGCAGTCCACCACCATGCAGATCACCCAATGCGTCACGCCAGTACGCCAACGACGCGGCCCGGTCGCGTCGCTGGACCCACGCCACGTACCGGCCAAACCCGGGCGCCGCGACCGGCATGGTCGCGTTACCCCGCACCGCATTGGCATATGCCTGCGAAAATTCCTCGAACAAGGCACTGATGCACCAGCGGTCGATGATGAGATGGTGACTGCTCCAGACCCAATGGGTACAGCGGTCGCTGAATCGGAACAGCGCGATGCGCTGCAACGGCGCCATCGACAGATCGAACCCCTTCGCGCGATCGTCCTCCCGGTACCGCAGCAATCGCGCCTCACGATCGTCCGGCGCAAGCGCGCGCCAGTCATGGACCTCGAACGGAACGGCCAATTGCGCCCGCACCACCTGCATCGGACGTTTCAGACCCTTCCACAGGAACGCCGTGCGCAGGGCTGCATGTCGATCGGTCAAACACTGCCACGCGTGACGAAAAGCGTCGGCATCCAGAACACCATCGAGAACCAGACACGACTGGTTGAACAGCAGGTCATCGCGAATGCGGCCGCGCGCGCCCAGCAGCATCAGTTCCTGCATCGGCGTCAGCGGATAGATGTCCTCGACGTTCTTCATAGGCCTTGGCATCATAATGCGCCGGCATGCGGGTCTTGACAACACGGGTTTCACCCGACGCGTACGTGACACCGTTGCAGCCCGCCGGTGGCCCTCGCCTGGCACGGCATCGGTGTCAGCTGGCCGGCACGACCCGGGACCGGTACCACGGCGCATGCGGCAAGTCGCACGCCGGGCGCCAGACCGGCTTCACGATCTCGGCCGACGGGCGACGGGAGAATGTCAACGCGGCCAGGTGATGCTGGGTCAAGGGAACCACGGCGGACTGCCATTGCGGCGAGGGTGCCATGGCCGTCGGGTCACCGTCGGCCAGATGCAGTTGCGGGGGCAACTGCGCGTGCAAGGCAAACGCGAAGCTGTCGAGCGCAATGGAAAGCCCTTGCCCACGCGCCTTGATATACGACTCCTTGAGTGTCCAGTAGGTGAAAAACCGCAGACACCGTGCATCGGCTGGGGTCGCGCACAGATCGGCGTATTCGGACGGCGCAAAATGCCGGGCGCCGATATCCATCACCTCGACGGTCTCGTCGCGCCACTCGACGTCTACGCCCACACGTCGCCCGTGGGCGACGGCACACACCACCATGCCACGGGTATGCGACAGGTTGAAATCAAGTTCACCGGCGTCGGCCGCAGCCGCCACACGGGGGCGGCCATGGGCATTGGCGACAAAACGCCAGGCCGTGGGTGCAAGGGCCCGATAGTGCGACAAGACACTGCGCACCAGAGCACGGGACACCAGGTATTCGTCGCGCCGCCGCGCCAGGACCATGGTCTCTTGGCGCTGCCGTTCATCCTCGCTGAGCATGGCGCGCAATGCCGACGCAAAATCCTCTCGCATGGGCTCGATAGGCGCCCACCATACGTGGACTTCGTCCAACGGCAACGCAACGCGATCCATTGGCCCGAATACCGGATTGGCTGTTTGCATGGGGTGCAGTGTCGATGAATTTCGCCGGTTCGATGCCCTTGCGCCGAAAGTATCCCGGCAGGGCCGATGCGTGCAACCGCTGACCCTTTGCACGCGTGCCGACGCCGTTGCCCAGCGCCCGCACCGACGTGACACCGTCGCGCAGCCAGTGTTAGCATGGACGCGCTGCAGTCGGCCGCTGGCCGGCATTCGGCGCACCTTGATCAAACCATGACGCGAATCCTCGACCTGCCGACCATGTCCCGATTGGTGCAGCAGGTCGGCACGGCGCAGTTGATCGGCCTGCTGGCCGACGCCATCCGGGACGACTTCGTGCACTGGTCCGGGTTCGAGAAGTCGACCCGGCTGACAAGCCAGTCGCCGGACGGCGTGAACGAATTGATGCCGGTCGCGAACCAGGAGCATTTCGCGTTCAAGTATGTCAGCTGCCACCCTGGCAATACCGGCTCCGGCCTGTTTTCGGTCATGGCGGTCGGGATGCTGGCCGAAGCTGCAACCGGGCGACCCCTGCTCATCAGCGAAGGCACCCTGGCAACGGCATTGCGCACCGCTGCAACGTCCCTGGTGGCCGCGCGTGTGCTGGCGCGACCCGATGCGCGCCGCATGGCGCTGATCGGCAACGGTGCCCAGAGCGAGTTCCAGGCACTCGCGTTTCACCGCCATCTGGGCATTGACGAGATCACGGTCTATGACGTCGACCCGGCGGCCACCGACAAGCTGGTGCACAACCTCGAAGCCTGTTCGGCGCTCCGGGTCATCCGATCCGAATCGGTCGCGCAGGCCGTGCAAGGCGCCGATATCGTCACGACGGTGACTGCGGCCATGGCGCATGGCAATATCCTGCGCCCCGAAATGGTCGAACCCGGCATGCATCTCCATGCCGTGGGCGGCGACTGCGTTGGCAAGACCGAGTTGCAGGCCGACGTGCTGCGCAGTGCAAGGGTGTTTGTCGAGTTCGAACCGCAGACCCGTGTGGAAGGCGAGATCCAGCAATTGCCGCCGGACTTTGCGGTGGTGGAGTTGTGGCGCGTTCTGTCGGGATCGGAACAGGGGCGACAAGACGCCAACCAGGTCACGGTGTTCGATTCGGTCGGGTTCGCTTTGGAGGACTACACCGTGCTGCGCCTGCTGTACGCGATCGCGGAACGCGACGGCTGGGGCACGGTGCTGGAGATGTCGCCCGGCACCGGCAATCCCAAGGACCTGTTCCGTTTTGCCCGCGAACCGGCCAAAGGCGCGGCAGGCCACCAGGTCGATGCAACACGCGGGCCGGTTGCCACCGCTCCGTGCTCAGGCACCGCTCCGGCGGACAGGGGTGGCCGACCATCACAGGCAAGCCCTGTCATACTTGCGCGCTCCTGAATCCTCGAACGGCCCACCCATGCTCTACGCCATCCTCAAGACCCTGCACCTGCTGTCCATCATCCTGTGGGTCGGCGGCATGGCCTTCGTGCTGTTCTTCCTGCGCCCGGCGCTGGGCAGCCTGCAGCCACCCCAGCGCGTGACGCTGATGCACGACGTGTTGCGCCGGTTCTTCGGCGCCGTGTCGGCGGCCGTCATCATCGTGCTGGTCAGCGGCCTGTGGATGATGGCCGAATTCGCCAGCGGTGCGTCCGCCAGCGGCGTACGCATGCCGATGAGCTGGATGGTGATGGCCACGCTGGGACTGCTGATGATGGCCGTCTACGGCCATGTCCGCTTCGTGCTGTACAAGCGGCTGCAACGCGCCGTGGCCAGCAGCGAATGGTCGGCCGGCGGCGCGGCGCTGGGTTCGATCCGGGTCTGGGTGCTGGCCAATCTGTTCATCGGCCTGGTCATCATCGGCGTGTTGATGCTGCTCTAGTTGGCCAGCGCGTACGGCCCGCCCCGCTCGATCGCCCGCTGGTAGGCCGGCCGGGCCTGGAAACGCCGGACCCAGGCATCGATGTTGGGATACTGCGCGCGCAGGCCCCGCGCCGCCTCGCCGACGAAACTCATCTGGATGTCGGCGCCGGTCAGGTGGTCGCCCACCAGCCATTCGGCCCCTTCGAGCGACTGGTCGACGAAGCCCAGGTGGTTGGCGATCTCGCTGTCGATGCGCGGGGCCAGCGGCGCGCCGGCCTCGCCCAGACGCGACACGTAGAGCTTGAGCATCAGGGGCAACATGGCCGAACCTTCGGCATAGTGCAGCCACTGCTGGTAGGTCTCGTACTCCGGCCAGCCCATCGAGGGTTGCAGCCGACCGTCGCCATGGTGGCGGATCAGGTAGTCGACGATGGCGCCGGACTCGAACACGGTCTGTCCGTCATCGACCAGCACCGGCGACTTGCCCAGCGGATGTACGGCCTTGAGCTCGGGCGGCGCGAGCCGGGTGTCGGCGTCGCGCTGGTACCGCTTGACCTGGTAGGGCAATGCGAGCTCTTCGAGCAACCACAACACACGTTGCGATCGCGAGTCATTGAGGTGGTGGACAACTATCATCATGCGCTCCTGCTATAGACACCGGCTCCCGAATCCGGCTCGACCACACGTCCATGGCGCGCGATTCCAAGGGTCAGTATAAGGACCCATGCCGGGAGCCGTTGTCGGCGTTGCGCTGCAGTTCCTGTCAGCCTGTAACCAATCGGCCCCAGGCGAAGGCCTGCTGCCCGGCACGCGGGGCCGGACGGGGAGCCAGCACGACGGCGCCGTCGAATGGTGCGGTCACGGGCGTCTCGCCGTCGTACGCCGCGACGCCGCCGGCCCGGAACGCAACGAATCCGGCGTACGGACAGGTCAGGCGCAGGTCGTCGGTGGCAGCCATCACCGGTTGCACGATCTCGTAGCGCTCGATCGCCCGTATCCCGACCGGCTCCTGCCCCAGAGCGCGGGCATCGTCATCTCCGATGCAGCCGCAGGCCTGCAGGAACCGGACTGTCACCTGCCATGCCGTGTCCGCGCTGGCGCGGGCGAAGTGTTGTCCGCATTCCGCAATCAGCGCGATCGCGTCCGCATCCGGATCGGCGAAGGCGCCGTAGTCGATCATGTGGAATCCCTCGTGCCGGAATGCGGGCAGCAGCAACTGGCGCGCGGGCACGGCGAGATGGTCGGCCCAGCGCCGCACCCGCGGCAGCCGCGACAACACGAAGAACGGCAGCACCGCGTGCCAGGTCGAATGCAGGTCCAGCAGGCGGTCCACGGTCCGCAACAGCGGCGCCAGGGCATGGGCGCGGCGCGCCTCCACGCTCGCATGGTCCTGTGCCAGCAACGCGTCGTTCCACAACCGGTTGAAGTCGCGATCGATAAAACGCCAGTGCAAGGCATCGGGCGCGAACCGGTCGTAGGCCGCGACGTTGGCAAACGCCAGCGTCAGGCGACCGGCACGCGGCCGGATGCCGGCGTCGAGCAGGCGCCGCACCACAAACATGCCGCACAACTCGTTGCCGTGGGTCAGTGCGTTCACCATCACATGCGGACCCGGCACGCCCGAGTCGAAGCTGTGCACATGCGCGATGCCGGTGTTGCCTTCGCGGTACGGTGCCAGGTCGACCCGGCACAACTCGATCGGATAATCCGGCGGCGCGACGACGGCGCCGGGTGGCCTCACGCCTTGAGCGCCAGCGTCGCGACCACCTGCATGCGCGAGCCGCCCGGCACCTCGACCGCCAGGCGCAACCAGCCACCGAATTCGCGTACCCGCGCGAATGCCAGCGCCTGCGCCCGCGCCGGTATGCGCATGCTGCTGCCTTCGTCAACCCAGTGCATGCCATCCGGCGAGATCTGCACCCGCGCCACCGCGCTGGCCGCACCCAGGTGGGCGTCTTCGCCGGTCTGCATCACACGCACGAAAAACAGCGCTTCGGCGGCCCATGCCGCCTCGTACGGCTCGGTCTGTACAGCCCCCTCCCACCATTCCCCACGGGCGAGCACGGCGGTACAGGCATTGCGCATCAGGCTGGTCATGTCAGTTGCTCCACCGCGCTGCGCGCGACCCACGACGCACGAAAGGTCAAGCGGCCGCGGAGCAGGCCAGTCCAGGCCCCCACGGAACTGGCTTTGCCAGGCCGTAGGGGGCGCCCCCCAGTGGGGCTGAGGCCCGCGGCTCCAAGCCTGCCTGCGCAGGCTTGGACGGGCCGAAGGGGCGCCTGCCTCTGGCAGCGCCACGACTCGGACGGTCGACACGCAGTGCGACCGGACAGACGGAGGGCGGCGCTCATGTCAGAACTCCCCCGACAGCAACACGCTGTCCAGATAGAAGAAGCTGCGCTTGGCGGTGTCGGACTCGCAGAAGAACACGAGATTGAGCATGCAGGCCAGGTTGGGCATGGCCGGTATCGCGATCGACCCCACGTCGGGGCAGGCGAAGGTCTGGTCGTTGCACTGGAACTCCAGCCATCGCATCGTCGCCAGGTCGAAATCGAAGCGCAGGTAATGCCAGTTGATCTTGGTCGGGATCTCGTTGTAGCAGAGCTTCTGCCCGGCATCGGGGACGTCCTCCCAGTCGTTCGGACTGAGATGGTCGTGGGTCACCGTTTCGCTGCGGCTGCCGATGGCGCGAAACGGCGTCGAGCGTTGCTTGAACTGCCACCGGTTCATGCGCTGCCCGTCGAGCGCATTGAGATACCGCAGGTGCGGCATGACCCGCTGCCGGCCGTCCTGCAGGTCGAACAGCAGGCCGACCGAGCGCACGTCCAGGTCCGACAACTTGAGTTCGTTGGCCTCGGGCTTGAACGCGAAATAGGTCTCGACCCGGATCCTGGACGCCTTGCGGAAGGTCACGCGCTTGATCGCGGTATTGCGTTCGCCCGGCACGGCGCGCGTGGCGATCTTCAGCGCATAGGTGCCGTCGAAGGCGCCATGCGTGCCGCTGTCCCAGTGCGTGATCTGGCTCAGCATCGGCTGCATGTGGCGCGCATAGGAGCGCGTCATGGTCTCGATCGAGTCCTCGTAGTTGCCCACCAGCGCGGTCCAGCCGTTCAGGCCGCAGTCGAAATCGTCGAAGTAGATCACCCGGGCCAGCGGGTCGTAACGCGAGAGCCGCGGATCGACATGGGTCGGGTGGGCGGCAGCGTGCATCGTCATGGCTTCATCCTTTCACGGTGCCGGCGGTCAGGCCGGCAATCAGGTACTTCTGCACCAGAATCACGAACACCAGGATCGGCACCAGTTGCAGCGTGGCCGCCGCGAACAGGATGCCCCAGTCGACGCCGTCGATGGCGCCGACCATCTCGGAGATCACCAGCGGCGCCGTCTTGGCGTCGACCGCGGTGAAGATGAACGCGAACAGGAAGTCGTTCCACGCGAACACCATGATGAACACCGAGGTCGCGATCAACCCGGCGTAGGACAGCGGCAACACGACCAGTCGCAGCGTCTGCCACAGGCCCGCACCGTCGATCGCGGCCGCCTCCTCCAGCTCGCGCGGGAGCTGGTCGATGAAGGCCTTCATGATCCAGGTGCCCAGGCTCAGGAAGAACGCGCAGTACAGGATCACCAGCACGGTGCGGGTGTCGTTGAGCATCAGCCAGTTGACGGCGGGAAACAACGGCAAGGTGATCACGATCGGCGGCAGCAGGCGCACCAGGATCATGAAAAAGGCCGATGCGGTCAACGCCCGGCCGTCGCGCCGCGAATAGACGTAGCCGGCCAGGAACGACACGACCAGCGTCAACGCGGTCGCGCACAGCGCGATGACCAGGCTGTTGGCCAGGTTGTCGAAGAAGTCCGGCCAGCGCTCCCACAGGTTGGTGTAGTTGCGCGTCGTCAATGCCCACAGGCTGCCGCCGCCGCCGAAGATGTCGCGCGGCTGTCGCAGCGAGGACCACAACACCAGCAGGATCGGGAAACCCGACCACACCAGCACCCCGGCCAGCGCCAGCATGCGCAGCACCAGCACCAGTGCCCGGCGCGCCCTGCGAACGGTGATCGGGCGTCTACGCGCGGCCATGTGCGAACATCCGCCGGTACATCTGCCAGATGTACCAGGAACCCATCAGCAAAGAGGCCAGCAGCATCAGCCAGCCAGTGGCGGCCGCGGCGCCGAAGTCGGAATAGCGGAATGCCTGCCGGTACAGGTAGACCGCCAGCACCTCGGTCGTGCGCGCCGGCCCGCCGCCGGTCAGCAGCCAGACCTCGGAGAAGATGCGAAACGCGAAGATGTAGCGGAACACCAGCGCGACCAGCATGGCCGGCACCAGCAGCGGCACCGTGATGTGGCGGAACTTGCGCCAGGCACCGGCGCCGTCGACCTGGGCCGCCTCGTACAACTCGCGCGGAATGCCGAGCAAGGCGGTGTACAACAGGATGAAGGTGAACGGCAGGTGGTGCCAGATCGACAGCAACACTACCATGGCCAGCCCATGCGACGGCTCGACCGCCCAGTCCAGCGTCGGCAGGCCGATGGCCTTGAGCGCCAGCGTGACCGGGCCGGCATACGGTTCGGTCATGTACTTGAAGATCACCACCGCGACGACCTCGCTGATCGCATACGGCGCCAGCACGACCGCGATCATGACGCGGCGCCACGGGATCCAGCCGGCGAACAACATCGCCACCGCCAGCGCGAGCAGGAATTCGCCGAACACCACGGCATTCACGACGATGGCGGTATTGAGTGTCGCGGTCCAGAAATACGGGTCGGACAACACCGTCGCGTAGTTGGCGAAACCGGCCCAGACCGGGCTCTGGCCGTAGGTCGACTTCGTCAGGCTGAGCCAGAACACGTACAACGAGGGCGCGAACAACAACACCGTCAGCAGCAGCTGGGCCGGCGCCACCAGGCCCCAGTCGCGCGCCGACGGCTTCACCGGTCCACGCGGTAACGCTCGACCGCATCCAGGTTGATCGTGATGCCCAGGCCCGGCCCGGTCGGCACCGGCAGGCGGCCGTCCGACAACTGCGCGACGGCACCGACCGGCTCGTGGGCGAGCGCATCGCGCAGCGGGTTGCCGATGAACATGCACTCGAAGCTGGTGAAGGCCGGCATCGCGGCGGCCAGTTGCAGGCTGGCGGCGACACACACCGCGCCCGACCAGCCCACGTGGGGCGCATATCCGACATGGAAGGCCTGCGCCAGCGTCGCAATGTCGCGCGTCTCGCTGATGCCGCCGGCGCGCGCGACATCGGGCTGGATGATGCCGACCAGCCGGTCGCGGACCAGTTCCGCGGCGTGGGCGACGGTGTAGTCGCTCTCGCCGGCCGCCAGCATGATGGCCAGGCTGCGCCGCAGCTGCCGGTACCCCTGCACGTCCTCGGGCACGATCGGCTCCTCGAAGAACCAGTAACCCAGCTCGTGCAAGGCGTGCCCGACACGCATCGCCTCGTCCAGCGTATACGCCCAGTTCGCGTCCACGCCCAGACGCATGGCGTCGCCGGTCGCCGATCGCACGGCCGCCGCCGCGGCGATGGCCTGTTCCACCGGCTGGCCGAGCTTGACCTTGATCGCCTTGAACCCCATCGCCGCCACCGCGCGGGCCTGGGCCTGCATGGTCGCCGCATCGGCCCAGTTGATCGACGAGGCATAACAGTCCACGGCCGGGCGGCCCATGCCGCCGAGCAGGCGGTGCACGGGTTGCCCCAGCGCCTTGCCGACCGCGTCCCACAACGCGATGTCGACACCGGCGATCGCCTCGACCAGCATGCCGCCGGCGCGGCCGGTCAGCGCCGCGCGCATGCGCAACCAGTGCTGGCGGATGTCGAACGCGTTGCGCCCGAGCAGCAACGGCGCCAGCACCGTCTCGATGAAGTCGGCATAAGCCGTGGCGCCGAAACGGCCCAGGCATTCGCCCCAGCCGACGATGCCGTCGGTGGTGCGCAACTCGACCAGCACGATCGACACCTTGTCGTACGTCGCCTGCGAGGTCCGCGTGCCGGCCTGCATCGGCGCGGTCAGCGGAATCGCGCGGATGGCGGCGATCGTCAACGGCGGCCCGGCCTTGTCGCCGTGCTGCGTGCCACGCGCGGGGCGCGCCAGCGCGGCGGCGGCCTTGGCGGCGCTGGCGCGGATCGTCATGCCGGCGCCCCGCACTGCGCCGCCTGCGCAAACAAGCCGGGCGCGCCGCCGGAATGGAAAAACACCACCGGAGCGTCGCCGTGGAAACGGCCCTCGCGCAACTGGGCCAGCATGCCGGCCATGGCCTTGCCGGTGTAGACCGGGTCGAGCACGAGGCCCTGGGTTCGGCCGGCCAGCCGCATGGCGTCGAGCCCGGCCGCCGAGACGCGACCGTAACCGTCGCCGAGATGGCGGTCGTCGATGTCGATGTCGTCAGCCCGCAGTCGCACCGACAGGCCCAGCCGTTCGGCCGCCGCATTGGCGCGTTCGACGATCAGCGGCAGGATGAAGCCGGCCGGGCGCTGCACCGAGATGCCGACGACACGGGTCGACAGGCCCAGCGCCTTGAACGCCAATGCGACACCGGCCACGGTCAGGCCGGAGCCGGCGGCCAGGAACACCGCCTGCGGCGTGATGGCATGCGCGGCGAACTGCCGCGCCATTTCCTCGCCCGTGTCCACCATGGCGGCCGCACCCAGCGTGCCGGTGGCGCCCGGCAGATGCAGGACCTGCGCGTGCAGGCCGCGCGCGTGCAGATCGGCGACGAACCGATCGAGCGCCGGTGCGATCGCCGGGTCGTACGGATCGCGGGTATCGATGAAACGCATCTCGGCGCCGAACAGGCTGTCGAGCAGGTAGTTTCCCTGCACCTCCTCGCTGCCGGTGCCGCGCAGCAACAAGCCCACGTGCATGCCCAGCATCGCGCCGGCAGCCGCACAGGCGCGGCAGAAGTTGGACTGCACCGCCGCCGTGGTCACGACGGCCTGTGCCCCCCGGGCCCGGGCGTCGGCCATCAGGAATTCGAGCTGGCGCGCCTTGTTGCCGCCCAGCGCCAGGCCGCTGAGGTCTTCACGCTTGACCCACACCGGCGGGCCGCCGGCCTGCGCGGACAGCCGCGGCGCGGGCTCGAGCGGCGTGGGCAGGTGCGCCAGCCGCACCCGCGGCAAGCCGGCCGTCAGGCGCTGGCCGTCGTTCACGGCAACAGGGGCTTGACTCGTCTGGCCACGTCGTCCATCGCCAATGCCACGCCCTTGCGCCCGAGCACGGCGGCCTGCAGTTCCTCGACGAAGATGTCGCCCGCCTTCGCGGCGTTGTCGAAGGCCGGAATCGGCACCCGTGCGACCTTGAGGGTGGCGGCCTCGGCGGCGGCGTACGGCATCCTGGCGGCGAACTCGGCGTCCTTGTAGGCGGAGGCGCGCACCGGGCCGTTGCCGTTGAGCGCCGCTTTGACGGTATTGCCCTTGGACGACAACTCCTTGATCAGGCTCCATGCGATCGGCTTGTTGCGCGCGCTCTTCGGGATACACATCGCCCAGAACTCGGTCTTGGCCGGCGCCGCGTGCGGGAACTTGGCCTTCAGGTCGCGCGACGCCGGCAGCGCCATCACCTTGATGTCGCCCGGATGCCTGGACTTTTCCTTGTCGTTGTAGAACTGGGTGCGGCCGAACGAGGTGATCGTCATCGCGACCCGGCCGGTCTGCATCCAGGTGTTGACCTCCTCGCCCTTGATCGCGGTCCAGTTGCGCGGCATCACGCCGGCGGCATAGAAGTCGCGCAGGGTCTGCACCGCGCGCAACATGGCCGGTTCGTTGACGCCGAGCTTGTAGTCGCCGCCGATGAAGTCGCCGTCGTAGGCACGCGCCATGTCGATCACGTTCGGGTAGTTGTCGCCCTCGATCAGGAACCCGAACACCTGGCTGCCGTCGGCACGGGTGAAGGTCAGCTTCTTCGCCGCCTCGATCACGTCCTCGAAGGTCCGGGGGATCGGAACACCCTTCTCCTTGAAGATGGCCTCGTTGTAGTGGAAGCCGGTGGTCGCGTGGCGGTGCGGCACGGCATAGGTCTTGCCGCCGAACCGCATCGCCGCGAGCAGGCCGGGGAAGATGTCGGCCGGGTCCTCGAGCGCATCGGCCTTCATCAGGCCGTCCAGGGGCTCGAGCAGGTTGGTGACGTTGGGCGTGGCGCGGGTGTTGAGCAGGAAGGCCAGGTCCACCGAGGTCGACGACAGGCTGGACTCGCGGAACAGGCGCTCGTGCAAGGGGCCGGTATCGAGCGTGATCCATTCGATGCCGATGCCGTGGCGCCGCGTCCATTCGGCCGTGGCGTCGCCGCCCTTGTCGCCGGTGAGCACCGAGCGGTGCACACGGTGGCACAGGATGGTCAGCTTGTCCGGCTTGGCCTGGCTCCAGCCGGCAGCGGGAAGCGCCAGGGACGTTAACGCGGTGCCGGCCTGCAGGATCGTGCGACGGTTCAGCATGGTGTGTCTTCCTCGTGAGTCTGTTGTTTCCCGCCGGAACAGCCACCACCCGGCGCGCTTGTGCCGGGCCATGCTAGCAGCTAGATCGCCAGCGGAAAAGCGCCGTGTCGTTTCGGCTGCCGAAACCGGAACCCGGCAGCGCGGCGCAAGCCGGCCTGCGGCGGCGCCGCGTCAATCCGCCGATGCCGACGCGCGCCGCGCCTTCATCGTGCGGGCCGCACTGGTGTATCCGCCATCGCCGCCATCGACGAAATGCACGTGCAATCCGCCCGAGGCGTTGCTGACCAGGCAGGTCATCAGCGCAGTCTGCGACACGTTCATGCCGTATTGCAATGCCCCGTCGGCCATCTGCCGGTCCAGATAGGCCTTGATGGCCGCGATGCAGTGCTGCGGGCAGTCGATGACGAAACTGACGGTGTCGTCGTGTTTGCAGAAATCGGTGTTGCTCGCGATCTCGTCGACGTAGCGCCGGGGATCGAAACCGCCGACCGGCCGGCCGAACAGGAAGATCAGCCGCGCCAGCAGCGTCAACGCCAGCAGCCGAAGCACCGCCGTCCACAGGGGGCCGCCGACCCGGCTGGCCTGGGCCTCGAGCATCAGCCCCTTCGGAGGCCATCCGGTGGACAAGGTGTCCGGGCGCACCGGCGGCGCCGCACCACCCTGGTGCGCCAGTCGCATCACCTCGGCATGCACGGCGCCGGCGTCGGCGGCGCCGTGGATGATCAGGGTCAACATGCGACCGCGTCCGGACTGCAGGGGATTCCAGCGGCACGACAAGCCGTCCAGGTCGACCGGCTGACCATCGTCCAGCGCCTCGGGAACGGCGACAAGAGCCGTCAGCGCCGCGTCGCCCCGGCCCCGCGCCGCGTTCTCCAGCATGCCGACGCCGCCGCCCTGGAACACGCCGAAGGAGTTGCCCGGCGTGGGCTCGAAGCGGCCGACCCGCACGTCGCTGCCGTACCGGCGCAGCACCGCCACCGGACAGATGCCGACCCGCAGCTGCATGCCGAATTCGCGTGCGGCGAAGCCGCGTACCCGCGCCAGTGCCTGGCGCGCGGCCTGGGCATGGGCGGGCGGCACCATCACCACCGACCCGTCGCCGCCGAACAGGAACGGCAGCTGCGTCGGGGCACACAGGTTCTTCAGCGCCGCGATCGCCATCGCCGCGACGAAATTCACCGTCTTGTGCTTGCCGGCCGCGACCAGGGGCGTGGACCCGACGATGTCGGTCACGACCAGTTCCCAGTCGTCGGGCGCGGCACCGTAACGCGTGGCGTCGAAGGTGTCGCTGGCCTGCGCCAGCAACGGCAGCCGGGCGAAGAAGTCGTCGCTGCCGCGGGGCGCGGGGTCGGGTGTTCGGTCCATGGGTGCGGCCACGGGGCAAGGCTCAGTCCGGCGGCCTGGCGCGGGCCGACTTGATCTCGGACCGCCGCGCCTTGTCGTCCAGCCGGCGCCGTACCGATGCGCGGGTCGGACGGGTGGCGCGCCGCTCCCGGGGGGCGACGGCGACACTCTGCACCAGTTCGTGCAGCCGGGCGAACGCATCGAGCCGGTTCTGGTCCTGGCTGCGGTGGGACTGCGCCTTGATCACCAGCACGCCGTGCTGGGTGATGCGCTTGTCGCGCAAGGCCAGCAGACGCTGCTTGACCGCATCCGGCAGGCTGGAGGCGGCAATGTCGAACCGCAGGTGCACGGCGCTGGAGACCTTGTTGACGTTCTGGCCGCCGGCGCCCTGGGCCCGGACCGCGGTCGTCTCGACCTCGGACTCGTCGATCATCAGCGTGTACCCGGTCTCGTCCATGGGCAGGCACTGTACACCGATGTGCCGGGAGAGGCGGCACAATGCTAAGCTTGCGCTCGCCGCGACTTCTCCCCCCCCCTTTCGCCTCCATGGACAGGCGAACCCACCGTATCGACGTACTGGCATGACGCACACACTCGACCGCAACGCCAAAGGCGTGTACCTGATTGCCGTCACGCCGTTCACCGACTCCGGTGCACTCGACCTGGCCAGCACCGACCGCATGGTCGATTTCTACCTGGAACGCGGCGCCACCGGACTGACCGTGCTGGGCATCATGGGCGAGGCGACCAAACTCACGGCGCAGGAGTCGCGCAGCTTCGTCAAGCAGGTGCTGGCACGGGTGGGCGGACGGGTGCCGGTCGTGGTGGGGGCCTCCGCGGCGGGTTTTGCGCCCATGCGCGAACTCACCGCCAGCGTGATGGACATGGGCGCATCCGGCGTGATGGTCGCCCCCGCGTCGACCCTGCGCACCGACGACCAGATCGTGGCCTATTTCGACATGGTCGCCGAGACCGTCGGCGCCGACGTGCCCTGGGTGCTGCAGGACCATCCGGTATCCACCGGCGTGCAGATGTCCACCGGCGTCGTGCTGCGCATCCTGGCCGGCGCCGCGAATTGCGTCATGCTCAAGCACGAGGACTGCCCCGGCCTGGCCAAGCTCTCGGCCCTGCGCGCGGCCAGCGACCGCGGCGACCTGCCTCGGCCGTCCATCCTGACCGGCAACGGCGGCGGCCTGTTCCTGCCGGAGGAACTCGGCCGCGGCGCCGACGGCGCCATGACGGGTTTCGCCTATCCCGAGATGATGGTGGACGTGTGCGCCGCCCATGCGGGCGGCGACGTGGAACGCGCGCACGACCTGTTCGACGCCTACCTGCCGCTGGCGCGTTACGAGCAACAGGCCGGCATCGGACTGGCCGTGCGCAAGCACCTGATGGTGCAGCGCGGCGCGATCGCATCGGCCATGGTGCGCAAGCCCGGCCCCGCGTTGTCGGCGGCCGACCGGGCGGACATCGAGCGGCTGGTGCGCCGCCAGGAACGGCGACTGCATGTACTGGACGCATCGGGCTGATCGCGCCATGGGAGGACGACCGCGCCGACGCGCCCCTTCGACCCTCTCGCGCCGCCTGTGGGAGGCCGGCCTGCGGTTGCGCGCCTTCGTGCTGCTGGGCATGGCCCTGATGATGGCGGCCCTGATGGCCGCACCGGCCCACGCGCAACTGCAACAGGCCATCGTGCTCGACGGCAGCGGTTCGCATGTCGATCTCTGGCCGCAGGTCCGGATCCTGTCCGATCCCGGCAAGGACATGGACATCGAACAGGTGCTGCGACTCGATGGCGCCTTCAGTGCGCCCGGCACGGCGGCACGCACACTGGGGCTGCGCGACGACGCGGTCTGGTTGCGCATTCCGGTCACGGTCACGCGGGATGCCGGCGGCCTGTGGGTGCTCGACATCGACTACCCCGTGATCAACCGGGTCGACATCTTCCTGGTGTCCGATGGACAGGTGCTGACGCGCGGACGCTCCGGCAACCTGACGCCACCGGACGAGCGCATGGTCAACTCCCGCTCCATCGCGATGGGGCTGACACTGTCGCCCGGCGCCGACTACCGGCTGTACCTGCGGGTCGAGAACACCGGGGCCATGATTCTGCCGATCAGCCTGTCCAGGCCATCCGAGTTTCTCGGCCGGGCGCTGCGGGAGCAAATGCTGCAAGGCATCCTGCTGGGCCTGGGCCTGTGCCTGCTGGTCTACAGCGTGGGGCAATGGACCCTGCTGCGCGAACCCCTGTTCATCAAGTACGCGCTGCTCATCAGCGGCAGCGTGTTGT